>NZ_JBITWA010000032.1:0-39722 GCF_044543425.1 Bacillus sp. NPDC077411
TAACAGCCGATAACTTGGTTTCTAAAGAGTATTTTGTCATAAAAAAACTGCACCTCCAATTGTTAGACGGTGTCTAACAATTGGGGTGCAGTTCAGATTGAGGTGCTTTTTCTATCTATTCACTCAAATAATCTACGTATGATTTTTACCCAACCTAAGTAAGAAAATCCTAAAATGATGGACCACAAAAATGCTAAACGGATACTCCTCGGGATTGATATCCATAACTTCAAGATTCGCCAAGACATATCATCTTTGCTGTCTTTTTTCATCAGCATTCCCCCGCCACAACCGGCAATACAATAATAAACCGAACTATCCCATCTGCATATTCCGCTCGAATTTCTCCACCTTCTAATTCCACAATGCTTTTGGCAATCGCAAGCCCAAGCCCTGAGCCTTCTGACACTCTACTTCTTGATTGATCCTTTTTATAAAAGCGTTCAAATAGATTCTCTAACTCTTCTTTTGTAAACTCCTCACTCTCATTTGCAATAGAAATGCGAATGTTACGGCGTTCCCTTTGAAGTGAAACGATAATTTCTCCCTCATCTTTACTATACTTAATGGCATTCATTAATAAATTATCAAACACACGAACCATTTTTTCTGAATCCAAGGAAGCGTATAGACGATCTTCAGGAAATTCTTTCACAAATGAAAGACCATGTTCCTCTGCTTGTGGTACAAGTTCTTCAATTAATTGATCAAGTAGTTCATTTATGCATACTTCTTGTTTTTCTAATATAATCTTCTCATTTGTTAGCTTTGTGTATTCAAATAAATCTTCTATTAAATTCTTTAACTGCTCTGACTTGGAAAAGGCGATTCTTACATACTCATCATATTGTTCTTTATCTTCATATTTACCATCACGTAATAAGCGTAAGTACCCCATAATCGAAGTAAGCGGTGTTCGTAAATCATGCGATACATTTGTAATTAATTCATTTTTTTGCTTCTCTATTCTTCTTTCTTTTTCTATATTAGAAAATAATTCTTCTGCCATATGATTAATATTCTCTGTTAATAAGGCCATTTCATCTTTGCCCTTTTCTTCAATCCGATATGCTAAGTTTCCTTTTGCAATCTCTTTCACACCTTCTGCCATCGCTTCAATTTGCTTCATCTTTCGCTTTGTTATATAGAAGAAAGAAGCTAAAAAGACAACAAAACCAATCAAAAATGGGAGCGGACTATCATTCTGAACTTCAATAATATCCCCTTGTGGTATACCACTTGCGATTAAATACATGTTTTTTTCTTGAATAGTAACAGGATAAAACGTTGTAAATTCTTTACGCTTGCTTTCATGTATTACATCTTGATCTTCATAACTAGAGCGATTTATTTTAAAACTCATGATATTACGAATGGTACTATGAAGATTAATCTGTTCTTCCTGAGCACCTTTTGTCTTATAGACAACTTTTCCACCCTCATCTACAATTAAAACTTTCAATGTTCTCTGGTACTCTGGCCATTCAAGAATTTCTTGTACATGAAAAGTACTCTCTCTTGTAATTACCCCAACAAGTCTTTCAGCGGTTGTATCGATTCCTCGCATACCCGACGAATAATCAATGACAGCGTGCTTATTGGCTCCTTGAAAAAGTGGAGACGAAGCCCACCCTCCTATCACACCAAGCAAAATACAAAAAGCAAATGTCGTTATCAGTTGTACACGTATACTCTGTTGTACCCCTCTTACGATTTTATATATTATTTTTTTAAAAGTTCGAATCATCCAACCAATCGGTCTGAATATGTTTTTAAATATCTTTCTCAATCTTATATCCCACTCCCCAAACCGTTTTTATATAACGAGGCTTCCTTGGATTTTCTTCCGTCTTCTCGCGGATTTTTCGAATATGTACCATTACCGTATTATCAGATTGAAAGGACGGTTCATTCCATACCCGTTCATAAATTTGATCCGCACTAAATACCATCCCGCGATTTCTTGCCAGTAACTCTAAAATAGAGAATTCCCTCGGTGTGAGTTTCACTTCGTCGTGTCCCACAATTACTTCATGCGTCGCAACATTTATTTTCATATCACCAATTTCAATTTCATCTTCGTTTTGGATAAAGCCTCCGCTCATTTTCATATACCTGCGAAGCTGCGATTTAATTCGCGCAATCAATTCTAATGGATTAAACGGCTTCGTTACATAATCATCTGCTCCAGTTGTTAATCCTAAAATCTTGTCCATATCTTGCGTTTTTGCGGATAACATAATAATTGGCATCTCAGCTATTTCTCTTACTTTCATACACATATGAATACCGTCTAGTTTCGGCATCATAATATCTAATACAACTAAATGCACTTGTTGCTTTTGTAATATCTCTAATCCCTCTGCACCATCCCCAGCCTGCAACACTTCATATCCTTCATTTTTTAAATAAATCGCGATCAGATCGCGAATTTCTTTTTCATCATCTACGACAAGTATTGTTTCTCGACTCACAATCTCTCCTCCAACATTATCAATCTATTATTTCTTATTATATAAATATTCTAAAAAATGAGATTGGAATTTTGTTAAATTATCCCTTAACCTCTCTACCTATATAATACACACCACATGCCGCTGCAACAACAATCCCCAAAAACAAACCGTACTTCGTTGTGAGCGCTACAATACGCTCGATATTACCTCCAAACATATACCCGAGCATAAAATACAATAACGTCCAAACAAACCCTGTCATATATGAGTACAAAGCATACGTTTTAAATGACATATTGTTGATTCCAACTAAGTAAGGAATAATATGTCTCACTACCGGTATAAAGTAGCTGATTACTAATGCATAATGTCCATATCGTTCAAGCAGTGCCTGTGATTTCCAAAGATACTTTTCCTTCTTCTTTTTCATCAATGCATCAAGAATTTTCGAACCTACTGTCTTTCCAAGGATATATCCTAAAGAGAGTCCTGATACAACGCCGAAATACGTTAGCAGAAATGCTGGAATTGGCATTAAGATATGCATAGATGAAACCAATCCACCGCTCATCACAATCATTTCATCCGGAATCGGCATACCAACAATTCCTAACCATAAGCAAAAAAACAAGGCACCGTAACCGTAATGCTGAATATATGATAACAATTCATGTAACTCCATACATAACAGCACTCCCTACTTCTTTTCTACAATCCAGTACATAAGCTGGCGGGAAATTAAACCAAACTTTTGTAACAGATACTTGCGGGAAAAAATTTTGTATAAACGATTTCCGTATGAGCGAATATTGAAATGTGATAAACTCACCATGTTCTCGTAACACATCCATCACATTACTTAAAATACGCGATGATACTTCCATCGGTAACGAGGTAAACGGTAAACCAGATAATACATAATCGACTTTATCTATCTGTATCTCTCTCATGTACGTTTGTATCTTTTCAGCTGATCCGTGGATAACGAAAACACTTGGATCATCCCCAAACCGCTTCTGTAAATCTCTCACAAAAACTTCATTAATTTCAATCAGAATAAACTTGGTATGTTTCTTTTTTCGTTTCATAATTTCTCTTGTAAAAACACCTGTGCCTGGCCCTAATTCCACAATGTACCTTGCGTCTTCAAAATCAATTGCATCCACCATTTTTTTTGCTAGTATTTTCGAACTTGGTGCGATCGCTCCAGTGTGTTTAGGATGCTTGATAAACTCAGTTAAAAATGTAAAGAGTTTCATAAAACATCTCCTCGTTTAATCAGTATTGTATAGGTCTCAGTATAAGTAGCATTTCTTAACAAATAGCAGGGAGGTTTCTTAAGTTTTTCTTAAGAAACCTCCACCTATAAGAATTCTCTTTACCTACTTGATTTACGCTTGTTAAAATACACCTCAAATTCCCCTACCGATTTATCCCGCTATTCGTGGACAGTAAGGCTCCCACCTCAAGATTGAGAGAGAAACGAAGAAGATAGGCGGGGGATGAAGAGCCCCACACTGATGGAAGTTTCACTTTATTCTTTCCAAATGAAAAATGTCCCCAAAAGATAGTATCTTTTGGGGACATTTTTAAACAATTGTATATTATTTTTCAGGAAGTGCTTCCATTACAGACGCCACTTCTGCAACAATGATCTGGCTTCCTAAAATTGGTGATTCTTGCTGCGCTTCTTTAGAGCCTGGTTCTGGTCGTTTATGCGCTTCTTTAAACGCATCACTATTTCTCCATTTCATAAAGCTCTCTTCATTTTCCCAGTACATATTTACATTTAATTCGTCATACTCAGTTAAGTTTTGTGTAATTAACACTTCAACCTTCATAAAACCTTTCATTTGCTGTAATGCACCTGAACGAGTGAATGCTGGGGCCATTTTTTGTGCAAATCCTACTTTTGTTTTTATTCTGTTTGTAACAACGATCATCCTCAAAAACCTCCTTAATGTTTGTGAAAACTTCCTCGAATGAACTATCTGCATGACATCTATGCTTTTTTCATTCATCATGCTTTACTATAAAGTTTTATTGCTATGATTGAGTGAGTTTATAAGTTTTCGAACTCTTCTCCCCTGACTAGGAGAATCATGTAAATCACTCTTTCATTTTAATTAGTCATGTGTGACTAATTAAAATCATTATATACACAGCTATTTTATTAGTCAACTCTGACTAATAAAATGTGACTATACAAATACAAATGAAAAAGCAACATAAAAATCCCTGTCTTTTTAGGCGGGCAAGAGCATCCGGCCCTGCATAGCAGCGACTTATATGTTGCGAAATAAAAATGAATTTATAGATATTATATTAAAGAACCTACTATACAGAGGTTCTCTTTTTGAACGATTCACTTAGAACTAAGCGTTTTAACAGTTTTTTCAAGAAACACAATTTCTGCTTCTAACATTGTTATTTTATGCTCTATTGCCAGATTGACCCCAACTCTCATCTCATGCACTGGAGTTTGTTTAAAAATATGAATTAATTTCTTATTTTTATTTAATCGTTCCTCTAAAGCTGGCAAATATTTTTCTAATGGAAGAAAATCCATAAACATGAGTCCTATATCACCTTGATAATTAACGCTCTCAGCTGAAGATAAATTGTTCAATAACAACTTGTAAAAATATTGTTTACCCTTTTCATTAATAGAGTACACTTTTCGAGATGGTCTGTTTCCTTCTTGTTCCAATTGAACATCAATGTATCCCTTTTTATTGAGTTTATCTAAAGTTGCATAAGCAGTAGGTTTTTTCATATCTGTAACTGTACTTAAATTTCTTTCAATAAATTCATTAATTTGATATCCATGCTGACTTTGGCTCATAAGCAAACCAAGCAGGACGAGTGAGCGCTGTTCCATAGAGATCATCCTTTCTAAACCATATTATATCTGATGATGGAAATGAGAACTAGACAATAACTCAATTACGTGGATTGTTAGCAATTATTATACGACAAATATGTATAGGAAAACTATCTCTTAGCGCCCACTCTTTCTTTTATAAGCTACAACTTCAAAGCGTCTGTCCATTATCAATTGTAAATATCTGTCCCGTAATCGATTCTTGCGTCAATTGAAACAGAATCGCCTCAGCAATTTCATCAGGTGTTGAAATTCTTTTCAGTGGTATGTTCCCAGCAAGTTGATGCATCTTCTCTTCATGGTTCGCCCACCATCTTGTATGAACTGCACCAGGAGCGATACTATTCACTCTAATCTGAGGTGCGAGTGAAATCGCTAACGATTTTGTCATCGTATGAATGGCCCCTTTTGTTACTGCATACGGAACAGACGAACCTAGTCCCGTTATTCCAGCAACGCTGCCTATATTCACGATCGCACCCGCTCCTTTCTTCTTCATATGAGGAACAACAGCCTTTATACAATAAAACATCCCTTTCACGTTTACATTAAAAAGAGAATCCCACACTTCATCTGTTACAGACTGCAAATCATCCATCGGTATTTGTGCCGTTATACTTGCATTATTTACTAAAGCATCTACCGCTCCAAAAGATTTCACAGTTTGCAGCACCATGTCTTCCACCTCTTTTTCTATGGCTACATTAGCTTTCAAAACAAGTGCTATACCTCCGCGCTTTACAATTTCGTCCCTTGTTTCTACTGCTTCTTTTTCCGAACGGCTGTAATTTATTACAACCTTTGCCCCTGCATCTGCTAGTTTCAAAGCCGTTGCCTTTCCGATACCAGTACCGCCGCCTGTTATAATGACTACTTTATCTTTTATCTCCACTGCCTTTTCTCCTCTTCTTATCGTATTTATTATCCCGCTATTCGTGGGCAGTAAGCCCCCCACTGATGGAAGTTTCATTCTATCACTCATTGTATCCTTGCTCTTGCAAAAGGTATAATACTGAATAATGAAGTTGATATCATTTCAAATGATATCAGTGGAGGGATCTATTTTGGAAAGTCATGACTTATGGATTTTTAAACATGTTGCCGAATTACAATCTATCTCTAGAGCCGCTGAAAGACTCGGATATGTGCAGCCAAATATAAGTCAGCGGATAAAAAGCTTAGAAGAAGAACTAGGCGTTAAATTATTAAGACGTAATAACAGAGGCGTAACATTGACTGAAGACGGAAAAATTTTGTTGCATTATACAAATCAAATTATAATGTTAATGGATGAAGCAAAGTCAAAAATAAATCCTAAAAAGTGGCGAGAATCTTTAATTATTGGGGCACCGCAAACTATTTCCGCTGTAAAAGTTCCCAGCCTACTTTCTTCCTTTTTACAGTCTAATAACAACATTGATGTAAAAATAAAAACGAATCATAAACTAAAATTACAAGAAATGCTTGCTTACGGAGAGGTTGATGGAGTTTTCATAAGCGGTTCATATAACGATTCGCAGTTCGAAAGTGTTTACCGTTATTTTGAAGACATCATACTCATTTCTCCAATTGAACAGCATCATCCAACACTACTTGTGAATAGCGATCCAAGTTGCATATATAGAAATAAATTGTTGGATTTTGCAGAGAAACATCATTTCAATCAACCAGCTATCATAGAATTCGATTCACTTGAAGCCATTCTCCAAGCGGTTCATGCCGGACTTGGGATAAGCATCCTACCAGCAGATGTTATACATAGCCGAAAAGAAATGAAGTCTACTCATCATCAAGAACTACGAGACAAAATGAAGATTGATTTTATTATTAAACATGGAAAACAAAGGTCACAAAGTTTGGAGAAGTTTATTTTGTTTTTGAGGACATTATAATTCTTACAATAATGTAAGAAATTTGTTAGGCAATTCGATGTTTCCGCTTCTTAATTCAATGTAAGCTAAAGTTAAAAGATATGACAAAGGAGCGGATTCTTATGAACGAAAATCAAGATTTATTATTCACCCAAATTGTTACTGGTTCTTGCTTAGGCGGCTTTGTATTATTCTCTTGTATTGCTGGTTTAATCAAAGTCGTTCATCATTTTTTCATGTAATGATAGAAATCTCTTAAAGGAGTTAGACTTCGATGTGTACAAGTTCCTCGATGATTAAAAAAACAGATTAAAAGGATTACCTCGTATGAAGAGACAAGGTAATCCTTTTTAATTTTTATCAATACTTTATGCTTTTTTCACAAATTCAGATTTTAACTTCATCGGTCCGAAACCATCGATTTTACAATCAATATCATGATCGCCATCAACTAAACGAATATTTTTTACTTTCGTACCAATTTTTACAACTAATGAAGTTCCTTTTACTTTTAAGTCTTTAATTACTGTTACAGAATCACCATCGTTTAAAACATTTCCATTCGCATCTTTTACTACTTTTTCATCTTCACTATTTCCCGCTTCTAACGTCCACTCATGCGCGCATTCTGGACAAACAAACAGAACTCCATCTTCGTAAGTGTATTCTGAATTACATTTTGGGCAATTTGGTAAATTTGACATAAGTTTATTTCCTCCACTCGCTATATATACTTTTATATACTGCCATAGTCTTCTTTTATTGACAACCCTACCCGGGTACAACAAAAAAAGGAAGCATAACCCGCTTCCTTTTTTGTTAACCCCAAAAGAATTGTACTAACTTCATTCCCCCCCACACCCCAACGATTCCCATAATCGCTGAGAAAACTGGAGGTGCAGGAATTGGAAGTTTTAATAGCGTAAATAGTACCCCTACGATTAATCCTGCTAAAGTTGACATTAAAATTTCATGCATATTATCTTCCTCCTAGATGCTTTATTTGCTGTTTTTCTTTCATTTATACATCCAGATAATTGCTAACACAGCTTGTATTAGCATTCCCTAAAATAGGATATTTTTCGCATGCGTTGAGCTACTATTAAAAAAAGGATAGAACAGGCAGTATGTAACTGCTTGTATCTATCCTTTTCTTTCTCTTTAATAATTCCCGAGCTCTGATTCAGGACTCTGAATAATCACCGGATTCTTAGCTGGATCTAGCCACTTCAAAATGGAAATAACGTCTTGCTGATCCGTGCCAGTACAGCCATGTGTATACATATCAGAAACATGGAAGAAGATTGCACTTCCTGCTCCCGGGGTTCTATCTGTATTATAGTTGATAACAAATCCGTAATTATAAGCAGGTATGTCCATATTTTCAGCACTTCTCCATTGTCCCTTCGTCGCACTGCGAGACTGCCACGTGTTATAAAGAGCGCTGTTCGAATCATCAACCCAAACATCATCCGACGTAATCTGACGGAATGGTAATTTTGTACCCGGATTACCATAACGACCAAATGCGGTACCAATAGAATACTTCCCTCTCGGCGACTGCACGACATTTTCACTCATTTGGGATGCAAATCCATCACGGCCAATGTGTCCATTCATATCTAACAGCTGCTTCCAAGCACCATTTACACGTTCAAACGTACGAATGCGTGCTAAGTTTGTTCCGTAACCAGTTGTAGTCACAACAATTAATTGATTGTTATTACCAATTGTATGGAAGCGATCTGCAAGTGTGATCTCGCCCAGACTAACAGCTCGGCTATCAAGCCAACCCTTGCGTCCGTTTTGCTCAATTTGGTACCACGTCACTCCGTTATAGATTGCAGATTGTAACAAATTCAAGTTTTGATTAGCAAAATCCGCTGCGGAACCAACATAATTAGCATGCTGCATTCCGTAAGGCTTCGTCCAAACTGCATTACCCGCTGCATTGGTCACATGCCCTACTTTGTTTAAAGCTTGAATATTCGTTGCACTAGAAATTGCCTTCGCATCAATCCAACCTTCTTCATGACCATCTACTTTAAAATAATACCAATGTGTACCATCTTTATCTAGACTGCGGATAATTTGAAGCGGACGACTATTGTAATTACTTGCAGATCCAACATAGGATGCACCATTTTCACCATACGGCGTACTCCATACTGCATTCCCATCCGTATCTCCAACAAGTGCGATTCGATTTTCATCTTTTATATTCGATACCGTCTTCGTAAAGACACGCGCATCCACCCAACCTAATACTTTGTTGCCTGTCGTAATTTTATTCCACGTAACGGTTCCTTTCATAGCGCTTTGGACAACCTGGATGTTTTGATAACTATATTTATTAGTAGAATCAATCCAACTTGCGCCATATTCGCCGTAAGGATCACTCCATATTCCGTCTCCTTTCATGGAAAAACCAATTACAGCAGCGGAATTTTCATCTTTTACATTGGTTAAACCTGACACTGCCTTCTCTCCATCGATCCAGCCTAACAGCTTACCATCTTTCATTACTTGGTACCAAGTTGTGTTCCCTCTCTTTACAGTCTTCACCACCTGAACCGTTTGATAAGCATAATCATTGGTGCTTCCAACATACTGAGCACCTGTAACCCCATAAGGTGTTGTCCATATACCATTATTAGAGCTTCTTCCGATTGTAACCGTAAAATTGGCAGCCTGCGCTTCCCCAGCATTATCTAACGCCTTTTGATCTATCCAGCCCATTACTTTGCCATCTATGCTAAATTTGTACCACTGCACACCACCATATGTAGCACTTTCTACTAACTGAATATCTCGGTAAGCGTAAAGATCCGTTGAACCTAAATAATTCGCACCAGGTATACCATACGGCATCGACCATATACCGTTAGCTGCCGTTGCCCCCATCACAGCCGTCTGATTCATTGTTTGGATATTTTTCAAATTACTTAACGCCCTACTATCAAGCCAACCAATTACTTGACCATCTATACGAAATTGATACCATACTACATTATTTAATGTCATCTTCTGAACCAACTGAATATCTCGACCTACATAATCATTCGTAGATCCCACATAACTAGCACCCGCTAATCCATAAGGAAGCGTCCAAATGGAATTACCTGTCGTCCATGCAACAATTTGATTCTCTTGTATACTAGTCGCAGGAGGATTATCCGCTGCTTGAACAGGAAGTGCCAAAAGCAGTACAGCTCCTCCTGCCAGCACAACATTACTATATAACTTGAAATACAATTTCTTATTTCGCAAACCTTGCTCCCCCTAAATTTCCTGTAATTTTCCCTTCTATTCTATCATTATCGATGTACGCGGGATACTAATAATGGGGGCATTCTAAAATATCGGCGATATAGCGATCAATTTTAAATGATGACATTCCACCTAGCACTCCTCTATAGATAAATCGCACTGATACAGTATAGCAAAATCGCCTCACGATACAAAAGGTGACTATTTCATAATCACGATAGACAATTAACAAACTGTGTATTGTAAAGTTATTTTTTTATGATGCAATTAAAAAACATAAGGCAAGTTAATAATCAGCTCATAAACTTGCCGTTAGTTCATATTAAGTACTTTTCATCGGAACCTTTATAAAAAAATCCAATATAAAAATCACCTTTTAACCAAACTAAAAAGGTGATTTTTCGTGAAACTATATTAAAATTTTCTAAGTTATAACTAGTGAATATCATGTTTTGTGAAATTACCGCCCTTTACTTCTGCTACGTCATATACCGTAACAAAGGCATTTCCATCAATTTCATAAATGATTTCTTTCATTTTACTTTCTTCTAAACGGTTAATGACACAAGTAATTTCTTTAAATTGTTCACGTGAATAACCGCCGTAAACTTCATTATACGTTGCACTTCGACCTAAGCGATCTCGAATTGTCTCTACCATTAATTCAGGTTCCTTTGTGATAATTTTAAATGTTTTAGAACCACTTAAACCTACTTCAACGATGTGAATGACTTTTGAAGCAATAAAGTAAGCAATTGCTGAAAGAATAGCTCCTTCAAGACCAAATACTGCCGAGACAAAAATGAAGACAAACATGTTTAAAAATAAGATGAGATCACTTGTCCCAAAAGGTAATTTTCGAGAAAGTAATACGGCTAACATATCAATTCCATCTAATGCACCGCCATTACGCAATGCTAACCCCATTCCAAAACCGATGATAATTCCCCCAACAACGGTAACTAACAATGTATCACCATGAATAATAGTTGGTACTTCGTGCATAAGAATCGTACCGATTGCTAATGAAGCAATACCGATAATCGAATAAATAGCAAAATTTCTACCAATTTGCTTATACCCTAACCAAACAAAAGGGATGTTAATGACTGCAATTAGAAGTCCTAATGGTAATCCAAGTAGTTTTGAGCTAACGATACTTAAACCCGTCACGCCACCATCTGAAACGTTGTTTGGGATTAATACTGATTCTAGTCCATATGCTGTTATAAACGCCCCAATAATAATCATCAGTACTCGTAAAACGATTTTTAGTTTATTAGGCTTGTGCTTTTTGATTTTACTCATGTAATTCCTCCGTTTCAAACTAGTTTCTCTTTTCATTACCATACCTATGAGAATCATTCCTAATAACTATTCTAACATATTATCATCAGAATACTTCTTGATACGTCTTCCCTCTTTAAGTAGAAATCTTGATAACAAATTCCAAAATAGGAAAATGACATAGCATTTTACTTTAATTACCATAAATATTAAGTTTTAAAACATATTTCCATAACTTTTCATGAAAAGTGGAAGTATGAACTTACGACATACTAGATATAGAAAATTTTCTCTAAAAAAGTTTGTAAAAATACGGACTGTATTTTTACAAACCATCATATTCAAAATTGTCCGACACACCATTTCTTCCAGATGGTATAATCAGGCAAAGGAAGGTGAATGAGCTATGGAAAAAAAAATAGGTTGGAATAATCTGATGCATTTAGTCTGGTTAGGAATTTTCGGGGCAGCCTTATCGGGTTTTGCTAAGTTGATTCCTAACAATACTTTGTCCTGGGGAATCCTTGCTGTTGGAATTGTAATTACATTTGGGTCTTCTCTTACAGGGCTTTACTTACTTAAAAAAAACAGAATATAAGAACAGATAACCCTGATGGTTCACGAAACCAATTTTTCATATAGGAAGAATAGAGCTGCCGTAAACAGAAAGAAGCATAAATTGACCAAAACGGCCATCTTATGCTTCTTGTTATACAAAATAAAAAAACCACCAAATATGTATTGGTGGAGACGGTGGGAGTCGAACCCACGTCCAAAAGTATCGGCACTTAAGCTTCTACGAGTGTAGTCGATATATTGGCATTTCGCAAACCCTTCAGCCTATCGACAGGCTTCCGAATTGCTAGTCTGGTTGTTCTCTTCCTTTGTCCTCAGACGGTGAACTCCGGCGTAGCCCACTTAGAGTGAGTCCGCTACCCTACCACATGGGCGATGGAGGGGCGAACCGCTAAAAGCTGTTATTAAGCAGCTAAAGCGAAGTTGTTTTGTTGTTTGCCAGTTATTGGCTTTGACGTTTTAACGAGGCCGATCCCCTCGACTCGCAACCTAAGCTCGAACTACCCCTGTCGAATCCGTAACGTCCCCATATAAGAAATGGAGCATACGAAGTATATTCGTGATAGCTGCTATTGAGCTGTTTTTCAATGTTCAACTGGCCTTACATTTGTTATTATAGCACACGATCGCCATTTTGCAATTGTAAATTTCTGTATTACATTTTTTGACGATCGCGGAATACACGTGCAATTTCACGTTTTGCTTCTTTTTCTTTTAAATCATGGCGTTTGTCGTATTGTTTTTTACCTTTACCTAAACCAAGTGCCATTTTCGCAAATCCATTTTTCAAATAAATTTTAAGCGGTACAAGCGTATAACCTGTTTCTTTCGTATATCCAATTAGCTTTAAAATTTCTTTTTTATGAAGAAGTAGTTTCCTTGTACGAAGCGGCTCATGGTTAAAACGATTTCCTTGTTCATACGGACTAATGTGCATATTATGTACCCATACTTCACCATTTTGCACACGTGCAAAGGCATCTTTTAAGTTTACACGACCTGCGCGAATTGCCTTAATTTCCGTTCCTTGAAGGACAAGACCTGCTTCATATGTTTCTTCAATAAAATAATCATGATATGCTTTTTTATTTTGTGCAATGACTTTCCCTTGACCTTTTGGCATCTCTATCTTTGCCTCCCTTCATTTGTACTATTGTAGCAAAATATGAAGAAAGAAGCCATATATGGCTTCTTTCTTACTTACGTTTTTTCTTTTTCTTCTTAAAGCTCGGTGCATTTTCAAAGAATGGCTTGTTCTTTTTGCTGCCGTTTCGTTTTCCGTTACGGTTTGATTCTTTTCCTTGCCCGCCGCGATTATTATCACGGTCGCCGCGTTTTTTTCTATTTCCTTTCGGCTGTTCAATGACAACAGGACGATCTTTTCGTTGTCGTTTCACACTGCCTTTCATGCCGACAATTTCAAAGTCAATCGCGCGTTCATCTTTGTTTACGTTAATCACGCGAATTGTAATTTCATCACCAATGCGGAAGACATTACCTGTGCGTTCGCCAATCATCGCAAAATGACGTTCGTCATAGCGGTAGTAGTCATCTGTTAAATAGCTAACATGAACAAGGCCTTCAATTGTATTTGGAAGTTCTACGAATAAACCGAAGTTTGTTACAGAACTAATGATTCCGTCGTATTCCTCACCAATTTTATCAAGCATGTACTCTGCTTTTTTCAGCTCATCTGTTTCACGCTCTGCTTCAACAGCGCGGCGCTCCATATTAGAAGAATGCTCAGCAATATCCGGTAAATTTTCACGCCATTTTGCCTGTGTTTCATTGTCCACTTTTCCGTTAATTATATATGTGCGAATTAATCTGTGCACAATTAAATCTGGATAACGACGAATTGGTGATGTGAAATGTGTATAAAACTCTGTCGATAAACCGAAGTGACCTAAACTATCCGCATCGTAGCGTGCTTGCTTCATAGAACGAAGCATAACTGTTGAAATAACAACCTCTTCTGGTTGACCTTGTACCATCTCTATAATTTGTTGCAGCGCACGCGGATGCACTTCGTTTCCGCGGCCTTTTACCGCATATCCAAAGTTTGTAATAAACTCAAAGAAACGCTCTAATTTATCTTCTTTCGGATCTTCGTGAACACGGTACATAAACGGTAAGTTCATCCAGTGGAAATGCTCTGCAACTGTTTCGTTTGCTACTAGCATAAACTCTTCAATGAGCTTTTCAGCAACAGAACGCTCACGTAACACAACATCTGTCGGCTTGCCTTCTTCATCCACTAATACTTTCGCTTCTTTGAAGTCAAAGTCAATGGCTCCGCGGCGCATACGCTTTTCACGTAAAATAGCAGCTAGTTTCCCCATCTCTTGGAACATTGGGACTAACGGCTCATAGCGGGCCATTAATTCTTCATCCTCATCGTCCAAAATGCGCTTCACATCAGAATACGTCATACGCTCCGCTGTTTTAATCACACTTTGGAAAATTTCATGCTTCACTACTTCCCCTTGCTCATTAATTTCCATCTCACAAGATAAAGTTAAGCGGTCTACCTTTGGATTTAATGAACAAATTCCGTTAGATAAACGATGCGGAATCATCGGAATAACACGGTCTACAAGATAAATACTCGTTCCGCGTTCAGCTGCTTCGCGGTCAATTGCTGAGCCTTCTGTCACGTAATGACTTACATCTGCAATATGTACACCAAGCTTATAATTACCGTTCTCAAGCTTCGTTACTGTAACTGCATCATCTAAGTCTTTCGCATCCGCACCATCGATTGTAACAATTGTTTGATCTCGTAAATCACGGCGCCCTTGTAAATCGTTCTCATCAATTGTTTCTGGTACACTGTTCGCATGCTCCATTGCATCTTCCGGGAACGCAAGCGGTAAGTTATGCTTATGAATAACGGATAAAATATCAACGCCTGGATCGTTTTTATGACCAAGAATTTGAATAACTTCTCCTTCTGCACTTAAACGATCTTGCGGATAGCTTGTAATTTTAACAACAACTTTATGCCCTTCTACCGCACCCATAGAAGCATTTTTTGGAACGAAAATATCGCTCGTCCAGCGTTTATTATCAGGAATCACAAAGCCAAAGTTTTTCGATTCTGTATATGTACCAACTAATTCTTTTGTTCCGCGCTCTATGATACGAACAATTGTCCCTTCCTTGCGCGAACCGCTTGACTCTGAACTAATACGTGCTAATACTGTGTCACCATGCAGTGCGCCTTTTAATTCTGTTGGCGGTATAAAAATATCATCTGTACCTTTTTCTTCCGGTACGACAAATGCAAAGCCGCGGGCATGTCCAATAAGCTTGCCGCGCACTAAGTTCATTTTCTCTGGAAGACCGTAGCGATTACTTCTTGTCCGCACAACAAGTCCTTTTTCCTCCATAATGACAAGTGCTTTCACAAACTCTTTAAAATCCGCTGCATCTTCAATACCGAACGCTTCTTCTAACTCTTGCACAGTAAGCGGTTTATATGCTTCTTCTTTCATAAACGATAACAATTTATCGATGTTTTCTTGAATAATTTCCTCCAAGTACAAAAACCTCCTTTTAAATCCTCGTATTTTATATTGTATCCGAAAAGATAACCATATATAAATGATGTTGTCCTATATAGATCCATTTTGATGCTTCAACACATAAATCGTTCAAAATAGAATCCATTCTCGCCTTCTCCCTTTGCATTAAACCTCACACGTGGCACAAATGAACACTGACCACTTCTATA
Source organism: Bacillus sp. NPDC077411 (assembly GCF_044543425.1). Lineage (NCBI taxonomy): Bacteria > Bacillati > Bacillota > Bacilli > Caryophanales > Bacillaceae > Bacillus > Bacillus sp. NPDC077411. Next base: position 16,081 of record NZ_JBITWA010000032.1, read on the forward strand.
CGCGGCCAATTCCTCTCGCCCATCCTAAAAAGAAAAGGGTTTTTATATCGACTTTTCAACTTGTATGTATATAGGTAAAAAAGAGGCAACTAGATCTTACCAATCTAGTTGCTCCAAGAAGTTATATACATCTTCATGCAGCTCATCACGCTGCTTATCAAGCGTAATTACATGTGTAGAATCTTCGTACCACTTAATTTCTTTTACATTTGATTCTACTCCATTATAAATAATATTTGCGCTATCTGTATTAATCATTTCATCATGGCGCGCTTGCACAACAAACGTTGGTGCATAAATCATATCAATGTTATTGCGCACATCGCGAATTAAATCTTGCAGTGCTCTTAATGTGTTCATCGGTGTTTGCTTAAACGCAAACATCTCTTCTTCAATCTTCTCTGGTGATTTACGCTCACGCTTTTTATATTCGCGTGCGTACGCTAGTATACCTTGGTACATCGTTTCTTCGCTTTTAATATACATCGGAGCACACATCGGTACCACTCCGATAATCGGCATTGTATAAGCAAGTTTTAACGAAAAAACACCGCCAAGTGATAAGCCAACAGCTGCAATCTTTTCATATCCTTTATCTTTTAAATGTTGATATGCTTCCATTACATCTTTCCACCAGTCTTCTGGACCCGTGTGCACAAGCTGCTCTGGTGGTACACCATGACCTTTATAAATCGGAGCATGACATGTGTAACCTTTTGTCTCTAAATAACGTCCAAGCATACGAACATCTGCAGAATTTCCTGTAAAACCATGTAATAGTAAAACAGCACGTTCTCCCGCCTCAAATGTAAATGGTTTTGGGGCTGCTAGTTTCATTTCTCTTTCTCCTTCTCTATCTATAATGTAATCCTCATATATATGTCCATTTTAATTTTCCGACACATAAGTCGCTGCCGTGCACAATACAACATGACCGCTACTTACTTTCTCCTTTTGTTTTAAACCTGGCACGTGGCAGAAAAAGGAAACGACCGCTTCCATGCATGGCCAGATGCTCCCGTCCTCCCCTAAAAAGAAAAGGGGGTTTTTATGTCGTTTTTTAATTTGTATTTATATATTGTCTATCCATAGTGTAACATAGTTTCTTTTCCATAATCTAATCAGAAATTTCTCTCGATAAAGTGAAACTTTAATCAGTGGGGGTTTTCTTCATCCCCCACTGATTATTAGCCCTCACCAATCGGGCGCATGCCAGCAGTTTATCTCCCACCGAACATTCTAGCCACTGGAGCTGGACAATGCTTTCGCTGAATTTTGAGGTGGGAGTATTACTGCTCAAAAATAGCGGGATAAATAAAAAAAGATTCAACCTGGGAAGGCGAATCTTTTTTATTTATACTTGTAAATACGTAACAGCAAATGTTAACACGAAGAATAATACAGCAAGAACAATTGTAATGCGGTTTAATACAGCCTCTACTCCACGTGCTTTTTGCTTGCCAAATAATTGCTCCGCGCCGCCAGAAATTGCACCGGATAAACCAGCACTCTTACTAGATTGCATTAATACAAGTACAATTAATAACAGCGATACAATAATAAGTAAAACTGATAAAAACGTATGCACTTTACATGCCTCCTAAAGTTTCAATTACTTTAAATGTAACATAAAAGAATTGGAAAAGCGAGAGCGTCTCATACACCTAATATTTCACCAGGTTAAATAAAAAACGTTACAATTAATGGACCTAGTAAACATGTTAAGATTGCTGTTAATGTCATCGTTACAGATCCGATTACGCCTTCGTTTTCATTATTTTTCATCGCCTGCATAACGCCCATAATATGCGATGCACAGCCAAACCCAATTCCTCTTCCAACAGAATTTGTCACTCTGCTCCATTTTAATAAAAGAGGACCAAAAATTGTTCCAGATATCCCAGCAATTATTACGAAAGCCGCTGTTAACGATGGTACACCACCAACTTCCTCTGACACACTCATAGCTACTGGCATCGTTACTGACTTCGGTAGTGAAGATAAAATTAAGGTTCTATCCGTTCCAATAACGGTTGCAATCATCATATCACTTGTAATGGCAACTATTGTTCCAACCAATACACCGCCAGCAATTGGTACAATATATTTCTTTAAAATACCGCGTTGTTTATAAAGAGGGATCGCAAAAGCTACTACACCAGGTCCAAGCAATTTCGAAATCCAGCCCCCACCACTTTGCATATATTGTTGATACGGTATATCACATACAACTAACAATATAATCATCAAAGCTGTTGTTACAAGCATGGGAATGGTAAACGGCGTTGGAAACCACTCATAAATCTTCTTTGAAAATTGATATAATAACACTGTTAATATAATCCAACAAATTCCAATTACTATGCTCATTGTATCTCTTTTTCCTTCCTATTCGCAAAGTATTGTCCTGTATGTCCTGCTACAACGATAATTAAAAACGTACTCACGACAACAGTAAGCAATAGCGAAATACCTTTATGCACAAAAAAAGAACCATAATTCATTAAACCAATAATTGAAGGAATTAATAAAAATGGCATAAGATCAACCAATGTTTCTGCTCCAAAATCAAACCATTTCACAGGAAGGACTTTCAAACCAAGCAATATAAATAACAAAAACATCCCTATTAAACTTCCCGGAACCGGAAGATGAAGCGCTCTTTCTATCCACGCTCCAATCATATAAAATATATAAAGTGCTGCTACTTGGATAATAATTTTTGTGAATTTCATCTGTCTATCATCCTTTATTATGCGATTGTTGACATCTCCTACATTCATCATAGTACAAATTGTGAAGACCTTCAATTTATTTTGTTGACAAATTCAGAACAATATGGTATGCGCTTACATTCTTATTTTTCTGTATTTATAACAGGATTAGCAATTAGAGTTTTTTATTGTTATATAAAGTTTATATCTTCAAAATGTTCGAAAGACTTACAGCTGTAGGTCATGTTGTATTCTACATAGCAGCAAATAAGTCCCTAGTCTGTACTATACCTTTGCCTTATTGGCACAAAAAAAACAATTGCTTCACTTAGCAACTGTTTTTTTGCAAGAAATCCTTTTAGTTTCCTTCTGGTAACTGGATTGGATCGAATTTCTCATCATAAGAAATTTTTGTATCTCCTATAATTTGAACTGTTTCTTTATTCATTTTCATCTTGGCATCTGTCTTAATAGATTCCAATTTAAATTCTTTTGTAATGATATACTCTACATGCATCGAGTCAACAGTTGCCTGTTGCCGTTCAAATATTTTTTTCGCGTTTTCATTAACACTGATTAAATAGTCCTTTGCTTCTTGTCCGTTCAACTGAAATGAAAGTTTATATGTATCTCCATTTTTCTCCACTTTCATTTTATCTGTCAATTGTAATGTTTTCTCGAGCTCTTCCGTCGTATTTTTAGATGTTTTGAAATTATTCGCGTTTACTTGATTTAATCGATCTGCTGGAACTGGGACAAACTTTCCTGAATTCGGATCTTTTACTTCAGCCGCAATCTTCCCACCTACATCAAAGACTACAAGATCTGTACCCCCAATATTCGTTTCAGTTCGAGAGTTTCCTTTCTTCGGCTCAAACTGTGATTTCATTTTTGTATCTGTTGACATATTTAAAGCTTTCGTATTCATATCACATGTCATTGTAACATGTTCTTCTTTTTTGAAATTATCAATAGCGTTCTTAAAAATATCCTTCGCTGCTAGTTCTTTCTCTTTTTCTTTTTGTACTGATACTGTTTTAGGCTCATCAGTCTTTGCAGTTTTTTCACTGCTACACCCTACTCCTACTATTCCTACCATAAGTGCTAAACTAGAAACTGCAATAATTTTTTTCATAAAATTCTCCCCCATTTCTGTCCCATACCCCTATTTATATATTAAATTACAATAATTTACAAGTGATTTTTATCCATACTTTTCCACTAACAAAAGACCTTCACCGATCGGGCACATGCCAACAGTTGTCCCCCACCTATCTTCTTTGCTTCTCTCTCAATCTTGAGATGGGGGTCTTACTGCCCACGAATAGCGGGATAAAAATAAAACCGGCCGTGATTTCTCACGGCCGGTTTTTACATTCTACAATTATTTTTTTAAGTTGTAGAAAGATTTTAAACCATCGTAAACAGCGATTTCGCCTAGTTCGTCTTCGATGCGTAATAATTGGTTGTACTTAGCAATACGGTCTGTACGGCTCATAGAACCAGTTTTGATTTGGCCAGCGTTAGTTGCAACTGCGATGTCAGCGATTGTAGCATCTTCAGTTTCACCAGAACGGTGAGATACAACTGCTGTGTAACCAGCACGTTTAGCCATTTCGATTGCTTCGAAAGTTTCAGTTAAAGTACCGATTTGGTTAACTTTAATTAAGATTGAGTTAGAGATACCTTTTTCGATACCTTCAGCAAGTTTTTGCGTGTTAGTTACGAATAAGTCGTCACCAACTAATTGAACTTTATCGCCAAGACGCTCAGTTAATAATTTGTGACCATCCCAGTCGTTTTCGTCTAAACCATCTTCGATAGAGATGATTGGGAAGTCTTTGCAAAGCTCTTCGTAGAAATCAACCATTTCTGCAGAAGTTAAGCCAGTGCGGCCTTCACCTGCAAGGTCATATTTACCAGTTTCTTTGTTGTAGAACTCAGAAGAAGCAACGTCCATTCCTAAGAATACGTTCTCGCCAGCTTTGTAACCAGCTTTTTCGATTGCTTCGATGATTACTTCTAATGCTTCACGGTTAGAACCAAGGTTTGGAGCGAATCCACCTTCGTCACCTACTGCTGTGTTAAGACCTTTGTCATGTAATACAGCTTTTAACGCATGGAATACTTCAGCGCCCATACGGATTGCTTCTTTGAATGAAGGTGCACCAACTGGTAAGATCATGAACTCTTGGAAGTCTACGTTGTTGTCAGCGTGAGAACCACCGTTGATGATGTTCATCATTGGAGTTGGTAATTGTTTCGCATTGAATCCACCAAGGTAACGGTATAATGGAAGACCTACATAGTCAGCTGCTGCATGAGCTACTGCCATAGATACACCAAGAATAGCGTTAGCGCCTAATTTACCTTTGTTTGGAGTACCGTCTAATTCGATCATAGCACGGTCGATTCCAGCTTGGTCAGTTACGTCGAAACCAACGATTTCTGGAGCGATAATTTCGTTTACGTTATTTACTGCGTTAAGAACACCTTTACCAAGGTAACGAGATTTGTCACCGTCACGTAATTCTACTGCTTCGTATTCACCAGTAGATGCACCGCTTGGTACTAATGCGCGTCCGAATGAACCGCTTTCTGTGTATACTTCTACTTCTACAGTTGGGTTACCACGAGAGTCTAAAACTTCACGAGCATAAACATCTAAAATTGCTGGCATATTATTTCTCTCCTTTTATATAAATAATTATTTAATAATTGTTTTACCTGTCATTTCTTTTGGCTGTTCAACGCCAAGAAGTGTAAGCATTGTTGGTGCGATATCTCCCAAAATACCGCCTTCACGAAGCTCCACGCCTTCTTTTGTAACGATGAAAGGAACCGGGTTCGTTGTATGAGCTGTCATCGGTGTACCTTCTGGAGTTAACTCCTCATCAGCATTACCATGGTCAGCAGTAATAAGTGCTACACCATCTTTTGCAAGAATTGCTTCTACAACTTTTCCTAAACATTCGTCAGTTGCTTCTACTGCTTTAATTGTTGGTTCCATCATCCCAGAATGGCCAACCATATCACAGTTTGCAAAGTTTAGAATGATCACATCATGTTTATCATTCTCAATTTCATTTACAAGAGCATCCGTTACTTCATAAATGCTCATTTCTGGTTTTAAGTCGTATGTTGCGACTTTTGGTGAGTTAATTAAGATACGTTCTTCTCCTGGGAATTCAGCCTCACGACCACCGCTAAAGAAGAATGTAACGTGCGGATACTTTTCAGTTTCCGCAATGCGAAGTTGTTTTAATCCCGCTTGTGAAACAACTTCACCTAACGTATTATCCAAGTTCATTGGCTTGAACGCTACGTAACCTTTTACCGTTTCGCTAAAGTGTGTCATACAAACGAATTCTGGAATGTGAGGTACTTTTTCACCACGATCGAACTCACGGAAGTCTTCGTTTGTAAATACACGAGCAATTTGAATTGCTCGGTCCGGACGGAAATTGTAGAAGATGATTGCATCATCATCATTGATTGTTGCAATTGGCGTTTCATCTTCATTTACCATTACAGACGGCAATACGAATTCATCATAGATACCATTTGCATAGGAGTCATCCACACACTCATATGCTGTTTTGTAAGTAGGGCCTTCGCCGTTCACCATGGCACGGTAACATTTTTCAACGCGATCCCAACGCTTGTCACGGTCCATGGAGTAGTAACGACCGGAGATTGTCGCGAACTGTCCTACTCCTGTTTCTTTCATTACTTCATTTGTTGCATCGATATACCCTTTTGCTGTTTGCGGACCAACATCGCGGCCATCTAAGAACGCATGAAGATATACTTTCTCCACGCCTTCTTTTGCAGCTAAGCGAAGAAGGGCAAACATATGGTCAATGTGACTATGCACACCGCCATCAGAAAGTAAACCGAATAAATGAAGAGCTGTACCTTTTTCCTTTACGTGTTTCATTGCACTTTGGAACGTTTCGTTCTGATCGAACTCACCTTCACGAATTGCAACGTTCACACGTGTTAGACTTTGATATACAACGCGGCCGGCACCAATATTTAAGTGACCTACCTCAGAGTTACCCATTTGACCTTCTGGAAGACCTACCGCTTCACCGCACGCTGTAAGCGTTGTGTGAGGGAACTTGTTCCAGTAACCGTCGAAATTAGGTTTCTTAGCTTGCGCTACAGCATTCCCGTATGTTTCTTCACGTAAACCGAAACCATCAAGAATGATTAAAGCTGTTGGCTTTCTCATTTTACCGCCTCCAAAAGACCTAAGAAGGAAGCAGGCTCTAAGCTTGCACCACCAACTAAAGCACCATCGATATCAGATTGTGCCATATATTCTTTAATGTTTTCAGGTTTTACGCTGCCGCCGTATTGAATGCGAACTGCTTCTGCAGCTGCCGGAGAAACAGCTTCAGCAACAACTTTACGGATGTGTGCACATACTTCGTTTGCATCTTGTGCAGAAGAAGATTTACCTGTACCGATCGCCCAAATTGGCTCATATGCGATAACAGTTACTTTTACTTGCTCTTCTGTTAAGCCTGCAAGTGCTTTCGTCACTTGACCTGCTACAAGATCAAATGTTTTTCCGCTTTCGCGCTCTTCTAACGTTTCACCGCAGCAAACGATTGGTGTTAAACCATGTTCAAATGCTGCAAGAGTCTTTTTGTTTACTGTTTCGTCTGTTTCAGCAAACATTTCACGACGCTCAGAGTGGCCAAGTACTACGTAGCTCACTTTTAAGTCACTAAGTGCTACTGGGCTAATTTCGCCAGTGAATGCACCATTTTTCTCGAAGTGCATGTTTTGTGCACCTACTTGTAAGTCAGTTCCCTCTGCTGCTGCTACAAGACGCTCTAAGAAAAGAGCTGGAGAGCAAACAACTGCATCAACAGCTGCACTTGCTGGGATTTGACCTTTTACTTCCTCTACGAAGCTAACTGCTTCAGATAGAGTTTTATTCATTTTCCAGTTACCTGCGATAATTGGTTTACGCATGCTTTGCACCGTCCTTTTTCTTGGCTGCTAATTATTTGTCGTTAAGACAAACTACACCAGGAAGTTCTTTACCTTCCATAAATTCTAATGACGCACCGCCGCCAGTAGAAATGTGGCTCATTTTATCAGCCATACCGAATTTTTCAACAGCTGCTGCAGAGTCACCACCGCCGATAACAGAGTATGTACCTTCTGCATCTGCTAATGCTTGTCCCACTGCTTTTGTACCTTCTGCATATGGAGCCATTTCGAACACACCCATTGGTCCGTTCCATACAACAAGCTTAGAGTTTTTAATTACATCTGCATAAATCGCACTTGTTTTCGGTCCAATATCCAATCCTTCCCAATCAGCAGGAATAGAATCGATATCTACAACTTGTCGGTTTGCAGTTTCAGAGAAGTCATCTGCAATGACGCAATCAACTGGCATGTAGAAGTTTACACCTTTTTCTTTTGCAAGTTGCATAAACTCTTTTGCTAGTTCAATTTTGTCGTTTTCACATAGAGACTTTCCGATTTCATGACCTGCTGCTTTTACAAATGTATAAGCAAGTCCGCCGCCAATGATTAAGTTATCAACTTTATCAAGTAGATGACGTATTACACCGATTTTATCTTTTACTTTCGCACCACCGATGATTGCTGTAAATGGACGATCCGGATTAGAAAGTGCTTTACCTAGTACTTCTAATTCTTTTTCCATTAAGAAACCTGATACTGCTGGTAAGTAATCTGCAATACCTGCAGTAGAAGCATGAGCACGGTGAGCTGCACCGAATGCATCGTTTACGAAAATATCAGCAAGAGCTGCAAATTCTTTCGCAAGTTCTGCATCGTTCTTTTCTTCGCCCGCATAGAAACGTACGTTTTCAAGAACTAATACGTCACCTTCGTTCATTGCTGCAATCGTTTCTTGTACAGCAGGTCCGAATGCTTCGTCCGCTTTTTTCACGTCTTTACCAAGAAGCTCACCTAAACGTACTGCTACTGGAGTTAGACGCATTTCTTCTACTACTTGTCCTTTTGGACGACCTAAATGGCTTGCTAAAATCACTTTCGCGCCTTGCTCTACTAAATATTGAATTGTAGGAAGAGCCGCACGAATGCGAGTCTCGTCTGTAATTTTGCCTTCTTTCATTGGTACGTTGAAGTCAACGCGGCAAAATACTCGTTTACCCTTTAAATCTACGTCACGAATTGATTTTTTATTCATTGGATTTCCCTCCGACTAGTTAGGATTGACAAAACCCATTCAAAAGCTTATCACATTTGCTTCTAAAACGAAAGAAGAGAGAGGGAACAAACCCTCTCCCTCGTTTTGTCATTGATAACTGATAAACTTAAGAATTAAAGACCTTTAGAAGCAATGTAGTCTACTAAGTCAACTACGCGGTTAGAGTAACCAGTTTCGTTGTCGTACCAAGAAAGAACTTTAAGCATATTGCCTTCCATAGTCATTGTAGATAATGCATCGATTGTAGAAGAGCTTGTGCATCCGTTATAGTCGATAGATACTAATGGCTCTTCGCTGTATCCAAGGATACCTTTTAATTCGCCTTCAGCTGCTGCTTTGAATGCTGCGTTTACTTCTTCAACTGTTACTTCTTTCTCAAGCTCAACAACTAAGTCAACAAGAGATACGTTAGCAGTTGGAACACGAACTGCACCACCGTTTAATTTACCTTTAAGTTCTGGTAATACTAAAGCTACTGCTTTCGCTGCACCAGTTGTAGTTGGGATCATGCTCATTGCTGCTGCACGTGCACGACGTAAATCTTTATGTGGTAAGTCTAAGATTTGTTGATCGTTAGTGTAAGAGTGAATAGTTGTCATCATACCACGTTTTACACCGAATTTTTCGTTTAATACTTTAGCAAATGGAGCTAAGCAGTTTGTAGTACAAGAAGCGTTAGAGATTACATTATGGTTAGCTGCATCATATTGCTCATGGTTAACACCCATAACGATTGTGATATCTTCGTCAGAAGCTGGTGCAGAGATGATAACTTTTTTAACTGATCCACCTAAGTGTTTTTCAGCGTCTGCTTTTTTAGTGAAACGGCCAGTAGATTCTACTACTACTTCTACGCCGTAGTCGCTCCATGGTAATTGAGCTGGGTCGCGCTCAGCGATAACTTTGATTTCTTTACCGTTAACGATAATGCTGTCGCCGTTTGCAGATACTTCTGCATTTACTGTTCCGTGAACAGAATCATATTTTAAAAGATGTGCTAATGTTTTTGCATCTGTTAAGTCGTTAATTGCTACTACTTCTACGTTAGGGTTGTTAAGAGCTGCGCGGAATACTACACGTCCGATACGGCCAAATCCATTAATACCAATTTTAGTCATTTGAATTTCCTCCTTGGGGGATGTATATTAAGGGTTATTTACCCTTTACTAACTCTTTTGCTGCACCTTCGTCTGTAATAAGTAACGAAGTGTGTCCTTGTTTAATTACTGCTTGAATTGCTTTTGCTTTTGATGAACCTCCAGCAACTGACACGACATGAGATACATGCTGTAAATCTTCAAGCTGCATGCCAACTGTTTGTACTTTATGAACTACTTCACCTTGTTCGTTGAAGTAGTATCCAAAGGCTTCACCGACCGCTTTGTTCTCTTTAATTTTCATCCAATCTGCTTCTAAAGTACTTCTTCTACGCGCCATTGTTAAGGCATCACCGATTCCGTGAATGACAATGTTGGAAGATCGAATCAACTCAAGAATTTCTTTCACAGAAGGCTCTGTCACAATGGATGCATATGCCTCGCTGCTTACATGGTCAGGAACATACAATAAGCGATAATTACTCATCGTATTTTGTGCCATTTTCGCACAAATCGTGTTTGCTTCTAGCTCAACACTCTCTCCTATTCCACCGCGAGCTGGGACAAATAACATATGTAGGTCCCTGCAATCAATTTGCATCATATCAGCTACGGCAGCTATTGTGGTTCCTCCAGTCACAGCAACGATATTATTCGCTGTCAGACGATCTTTTATACAAGAAGCACAAGCGCGGCCCATCTCCAGCTTGACCCAAGGTGATTCATCGCTATCACCAGGGACAACGAAAACCTCATCTAAGTCTAATGTTTCCTTAAGCTGCTTTTCCAAAACCTTCAAACCAGAAATTTCTTTCATAAAGTCTTCCAAAGCAAGAATAACAGCTGTTCCTTCTTCTGTTAATGTCATTCCAGAAGAGGCGACGTGAATCAAGTTCTCATCTTTCAAAACCTGTACTTCACTTCGTAATACTCGTTCTGTCATACCAAGACTTGCAGATAAATTTCTTCTACCAATAGGTTGTGTTAACCGGATGTACTGAAGAATTTGCATTCTCTTTTGCATAACAGGTAGCAGATCAGGTAATAATTTTTTTGTATACTGAATCCATGAGCGCATCATATTGTATCTCCTCACCACATTGGTTCATTCTCTATATGGTCATTATATGTCCCGCAGTGACATATTGTGTCCCGCATAGAGTAAAAAAATATTCCTGCTACATTTAGTATTGTAACAGGAGATGCAAAGTTATTCAACTCTTATCGCACGAATTATGCTGTTCATTATGACATCTTTGTGAATAATCCCATATCCTACCTCTTCCCCTTCGATTTCAACGACGGGAATCGTAAGATGATACTTTTCTAACAGCTGTTCATCCTCATAAATATCTATTTCTTTCAAATCAAATACGTATTCATCTTTCAACTCTTGTAGAAGTTGTTTCGCCTTTTGACAAAGACCACATTCTTCTTTTGTATATAGAATAACCTCCATACTTATCACCTATACAATCGTTTTTCGCAGAGAAGAAGCTGGAATATTTAACTGCTCTCGATATTTCGCTACTGTTCTGCGTGAAACAATAATTTCGTGTTCTTCTTCTAACATTTTTGAAATCTTTTGATCTGAAAGTGGTTTTTTCTTATTTTCTCTCTCTACAAACTCCCCGATGAGCTGCTTCACTCTCTTCGTTGAAATTGCCGCGTCTTCTGTTGTTGCTACCGCATTGCTAAAAAATGACTTCATTTCAAATAAACCATACGGTGTTTGCACATATTTATTACGCGTTGCACGGCTAATGGTTGACTCATGGACACCTAATATTTCCGCCACCTCTTTTAACGCAAGCGGCTTTAAATATTGCGGACCATTCATAAAAAAGTCGCGCTGCTTTTCAATAATTACTTCCATTACATTTAAAAGCGTTTGTTTTCTTTGTTTTAAACTACGCATAATCCATTGTACATGCTGATATTTTTCCGAAACATAAGAAGCGACGTCACTTTCACTATTATGAAGAAGCTCACTATATTCTGAATGAATTTCAATTCTCGGCATATTACGCTCATTCATCTGAATCAGCAAGCGATTATCTTCTTTTTTCACCGCTATATCTGGAACAATGTACATCGGCTTCTCCGAAGAAAACGCCAATCCTGGTTTCGGCTGCAATGATGTAATCACATGAACAGCTTCTTGTAATTCTTCTGTACTACATTTCAATACATTTGTTAACTTGCGCCAATCTTTCTTTACAAAATATGCAAAATGTTCATCTACAATTATTTCCGCTAAAGTACTCCTTTTTTGTAAGCGCTTTAATTGAATGGTTAAACACTCTTGAATATTTCTTGCTCCTACCCCTGCTGGCTCTAACGATTGAACGAGCTCCATGCAGCTATTTACTTCTTCTATACATACCGATAATAACGACGCTAATTCTTCATTCGTTTCTTGTAAATACCCGTTCTCATCTACATTTAAAATAATGAATGAGGCAATCTTTCTTTGCTCTTCATCTATTTTATAATACTGTAATTGGTTTACTAAATGTTGTTGAATCGTCGTGGAATCCACACTATAAATTTCCATTTGATTCTCAGTTTGTTTACTTGTTGTTTTACTCTTTTTCTTTTCCCTGTCAAAGCCACCTAGCTCAATAAGGGGATTTTCCAGCGATTGCTCATACAAAAACTCCGTTAATTCCTGCACATTGTACTGGAGCATTGTAATCGCTTGCCTTAACTCTTGCGTCATTGCCAAACGTAAACTTTGTTCTTGTAAAAGACTTGCTTTCACCCTAATCTCCCCCTCACTTCTATTGTACAATAAGTTTATAAAAAGGAGAATCCTTACAAAACATCAATATCCACATATTATTACTCTATATGTATTATTCAAGTTTATATATTACAACTAAAAAATGAATAATATCAGGCGGAATTAGTGACAGACTTTAAAAATATCCGCCATTTTTTATACCACATACTAATAGTAACTCCCATTTCAAGAAATAACAATTAAAAAGAGTAGTTTAAATATAATGAAACCTCATTATACTTAAACTACTCTTTTTCCCTTTTATATTTAAGAATTCTATAAACAAATTAATAAAAACCCTAACTTTAATATAAGTTAGGGTTTTTCGACGCGCCCAGAGGGATTCGAACTAATAACTAAATACCCCTTTTCTATAAAGGCTCCTTTAGATTTTTAGAAATAATCGTGCAAAATTCATGCAAAATTATTTCAGCATGCAAAATCCACAAAAACAAAAGAGCACAGCGTGTATAAGTAGTGTTGGTAGCACTCTTATACCGTCCACCTGATTACGCCAGGTAAACACTTGCTGTACCCTCACGTGTTATTTTACATTATGTAGGGTTTCTTGAGCAACGTTTACCAAATTGGTGACGTTACTTTTTTGTTTCCACAAAGGGGACATATAATATGGAAAGAAAACGTATTGATGTTATAGCAAGTAAAGAGTCCTTCCACAACCTTTCTACATTTATAGAATTAGAAGAACTAAACAAAACTATTCGTACATACAGAGATATTATCCGTACGTCTGTTAAACGTGCCGATGTTCAATCTAAACTCATTGCATTACTTGAAATTTTAAAACGCCATAGCTGCAAATATGTGGGCGTTAGTTTCCTATGCAAAAATACTATCGCGGACAAGCTAGAAGTATCTTATAAAACTGTGCAACGTTTAATGAAGAAACTCGTTGCCCTGGGCATGATTAAGCAAATCGAAATGAAGCGTAAATCTGATATGCTGCAAACTGCGAATGCTATTGTAATTCAACCTATTTTGGAAAAAGTGTCCGACAAGGTACCAGGTAAAATTCCCACAAAGTGTCCGACCAATAAAACAACTACTCCTTCCTTAAAACAAAATATAAAAGATATAAACATACGTAAAGAAAACGAAATTCAGTCTTGTGAAAATGATAAAGATTTTATTGACTATCGTGTTCCCACATCTATGCGTATGAAGTTAGCAACTGCATTTAATTCAAAAGTTATTAATGAATCTTTCCAAAATGCTTTAAATATCGCTAAAAAGGCTGCAAAGAAATGTAGTTTATTAGCAGATAAAGATGTATTTAATAACATTCTTGCAAATGCTTCTGTTGCTTTATTCTCTAAAACTCATGAATTTGAGCATAACGGAACACTTATGAAAAATCCTATTGGCTACTTTACAAGAACGTTTAAAAGCATGGTTTACAACTACATTGATAACTTTAGGAAAATCCACAATATTGCTAAGCGCAAAGAAAATGCACAGACTGGATATCTAGCTATTTTCAAACAGTTTATCGAAGGATAATAAGTCTATAAACAAATAAAAAACACCCAGTTTTAATAACTAGGTGTCCTAACTTTTAACATGTCCATAAATTGAATTTTATGTATTTCATTGAATCCAACACTCACTATGATTCTACCCATTTGTGGTTCAAGTTTGCTTATTTTCCCTTGTATAATATCTGGTTCTTTATATTTTCTATAGACCGTAAAAACTAACTCTGTATCATCTTGCACCGCCATTTGAATTAATTCTGCAGCTTCTTGTTGTTCAAATTCGTCCATATACGGTCTAGTTTCTTTCTTAGAACTGCTTTTTTTCTTTGGTGGTTTTGGAATTGATGTTGACATGTGATATCACCTCATTATGTGTTTTTAAGCATATTGATAGTTCGTTCTTACTTTATCAACTGATAGTATATTAGCTAATTTCAGCGTTCTCACTTGTTGCTTTTGCATGCAGTACACCAATACACGATCTTCATATATCTTTCTAACAATCACTGTTCTTTGAGAGAAATCTCTTGAACCTTTTAAGTAAATTAATTCGATAGGTATTTTTTGATTGAGCGAACATTTAAGTAGATGATTCATGCGATACCCTCCATAAGAACGTTTGTTTGCATACATTATAGCACATGTGTTCTGTTTGTAAAGTTTCTCCATTAGATATTAATACCACTCTGTAAATTTGTTATACTTGTATTGGTAATTTTATACACAAGACAGAGAGGGGGGGCATAAATCAATTGGTGAAAGTACGTGTTAATCCAGATAAACTGGAAGAAGCTGCAGATTCTATATCACGACAAAGAGAATCTATTGAAAGAATCATTCAAGAACTTTTGCAGGTCACGTTCGAATTGCAAATGTCCTGGGAAGGGATAGCACGACAACGCTTTTTCGATGAGTTTTTCTCAAAAAAACGATACATGGATGATTTGGTCAAACTTTTACAACACCTGGAACTCGAATTAAAGAAAACTGCAAAAACATTCCGTGAAGTTGATGAGAAAGCGGCTGGAGATTTTAATCAGATGGGCAAGCTGTGGGACGCCTTTCAGCGAGGGGGCGGAAGGGCAGCAGGAGACACTATTTTTGACCCACTTAAAAAAGCATGGAACCAAACATCAGACTTTTTCGGACACTTAGTTGATGATCCAGTGGACGCACTGGCAGATGCAAAATATGGGCTTACGGACTTTGTGGAGGGTTATGTTGGTGACAAGAAAAAGGAAGCTAAAGATACATATGAATTTATCGGCGACCTATGGAATGATCCTATCGGAACATTGAAAAGTGAGTGGGACGAGGAAGTCCAAGAATTGTATTCTATACGAAACGTTTTATCAGATTGGTATGTAAAAAACATAGAATATGGAGATGCAGAAAGTATCACAGAATCGATAGCATACGGAATGACTACTTTAGCGTTCTTGGGACTTGTCACAAGAGGTGCTGGTGCTGTAGGTAATGGCGCGAGATATGGAAAAAGTTTGTCGTCTATGTCCGAGTTTCAGTTAGGAAGTCGTTTAGAACCTGCTTATGCAGGTGGCGGCACACAGCACTATTTACAAAAAGCCGTAACTTACACCTATGAAGGAGAAAATGGTCCGAAAACGATTAGATTAAGAAGAGGCGATTTAGCCGGGGATAAACACCCAGTTACAGGCATACCTTACAATGCTGATGGGTTTCCTATTTTCGAGCCTAAAGGTGAAGTAATCCTAGAAGAAAAAGATTTCAAAAAAACTAGACAAGCACATGATACAATATGTAACAAAGCCTTGTATAAACAAATAATGGAAAACCCTGAGTTAGCTTCTAAGTTTACAGAAACAGAGATTCAAGCTTTAAAAAGAGGTGACAATCCTAGGGGGTACACATGGCATCATCATCAAGACACAGGCCGAATGCAACTTGTCGAGTATGAGATACATAAAGATACTGGTCATACAGGCGGATACAGAATTTGGGGAAAAGATAGTGAAAAATAGGGAGGACTATATAAATGAACAATATTACATGGTTTGATGTAAGCGAAAAGAAAGTTACGGATGAACAAATTCAGCAACTAGAGCAGTATTTGAGTATTAAATTTCCTAACGATTTTATTGAATGCGTAAAACAATATGATGGAGGATACCCACACCCCAAAATATTTGATATACAAGGACAAGATGGAAGTGCGTTCAGCTACCTATTAACTTTGGATTCAGAAAGTAAGTTCTCGATTCTTCGGGCGTATGAAGGCATAAAAGACAGATTAGTAGATAAAGTATATCCGTTTGCTACAGATCCGTATGGTAATTTTTTATGCTTTGATTATCGAAATGACCATGAGATTCCTACTATTGTATTTTGGGAACATGAGGAAGAAGAGATGGAAAAAGCAATTTTCCCTGTTTGTTCGTCTTTCACAGAATTGCTTAATAGCTTGCATGATTATGACGATGAAGATGAATAATTAATTTAAAAGTAACGAAGTGTTTTTAATAAAGGCATGGTTATTAGTATCCATGCTTTTTATTTAACTCATTAAAAACTGAATATTTCATATTTTATTGAAAAATAATTAATCTATCATTTTTATTTATCCAAATTATGCTAATATTTAATCAACAATTATGTGAATGAGGAGGATATTATGAACGTATCAGTGAAGGGGAATGAACAGATTACAAAGTTACTAAATGATTGGTATGTAGAAATTCGTGCAAGACGTATAGGAAATGCCCATCGTTTAAAAGAAGAAATTGATTCTGAAATTTATGACATTGAAGAAGATCAAAATTTACTCCTTTATTATTCGCTCCTTGACTTCCGCTATCAATATATTATTGATAATGTAGGAGTATCAAAGGATAGCTTCGATAAAATTGAGTCATTTGGAATACCTACAGATAAATTCTTAACTTACTATTACCATTTCTTTAAAGGTATTCATGCTTCTACAGTTGGAGATTACAATGTTGCTAAAGTAAACTACGAAAAAGCGGAAACACTATTATCTTATATTCCAGACAAACTAGAACAAGCAGAGTTTTATTATAAAGTTGGTGCATTCCATTACGATATTTATCAAGGTCTTTTATCTATTAAAAAAGTTACAGAAGCTAAAGAGTTGTTCTCTCAACACACTGGGTATGAAATTAACGTTGCTTTCTGTGACAACCTTTTAGGATTAGCCTGTACGCACTTAAAAGAATGGGAGTTAGCAGAAGAATATTTTGCTAATGCAATGAATACATTTCAAAAGATAAACGAGGAAAAATTCATCCTTATGGTTCGCCAAAATTTAGGATTAATGTATGCAAGCCAAAACCTTTCTCCTTTAGCAATTCGCTACTTATCTGAGGTTAATCTGAAAATGCCTAACAACCATAAAGCTATGTTTGTTCAAGCAAGAGAGCATTTCAAATTAGGGGAGACTACAAAAGTAGCCGAATTAATTAATAAAGGTATGGAAATTAGTAATAAATTAAATCACGAGGAATATCAATACAGATTTAGCATTTTAAAAGAGATGAACGAAAAATCTCCTGCTAATTCACTTGAGAAAGCCGTATTGGCAGGAATGGATTACTTTAAAAGAGAACAATTATGGGAGTATGTTCAAGAATATACAGAAGTAGTAGCCGTAAAATATCATAACGAAGGACATTCTGAACAAGCAAGTAAGTATTTCTATTTAAGTTATGAAGCTAAAAATGAAGTATTCAAAAAGGAGGCTTTAAAATGAAGAAAATATTAAATATCATAGGAATTGTAACAGTTTTAGCATTTACACTAGGGATCACTCCGCAACAATCAATTAATCATCAAACAGAAAATATTATTGTTCAACAAATGGCAGATGGAAATCACGGTGGTTGATATCACTAAGATAGAATGAAACTAAGGAAAATCCGACTCACAAGAGCCGGATTTCTTTATTATCTAAGCCAATTTACATATGACTCATCAAAATACATCCAACCTTCAACACCTTCACCTGCGATGTAAATCCAGTCAGCATATCGATAATGCACTTCATAAGCAGAACGTTTTGTAATTTTATTTATAACAGGGTCGCCAGTTGATGCGCCTTTTCTAAGGTTTATATCAGTACCATTTACCCAAACGACACCTTTACTTTTTCCGTCCTTATTGATTTTACAAACATCATCTCTCATCCAATTATCAAGATTTACTTTGTACCAAAAATGAGAGCCATCGTATGACCACTCATAATACGTATGACCTTGTCCTTTTGTAGCTTGACGCATAATAGGTGCATTTACATTAGGCTCTTTTCTAATATTAGCTACATCAGCAGTCGTTGTAAGATACCCTAAAACTCCTTCTTGTGGAGGAGCAAGTTGAGAATCATTTCCTATAAACCATTCTAGTGACTTATCGCCAATAAGTTTATTTACATCACAGTTGCCGATACCTCCTACATAACCGCCTGTTGCATTATCAGCATACTGCCAAATATCGCAAGGATATGCAGGTTTTTTACCATAGCGAGGAATCCAAAGGAAATCAGCTTGGATATCTTGTAATCCATATGAACTATACATATGATGAGATACATAGAAGCCTACTTTCCATCCTACAGCTTTACAAGTATCAATGAACGCTTGTGATGCCTTTGCTAGATTAGTAGCCCCGCAACTATCTAAAGTATCGTCTTCCACATCTAGCACTAAAAATTTAGCATTAGGACTAACACGAGCCATAAAATCATTTGCTTCCACAATCGCATCTTCTACAGATACGAAACAACCATATGCATATGCTGCGTGTGGAATGCCTCGTTCTTCTAGATTCGCTACATGGTCCTTATATAGCTTGTCTACTTTATTTGAACCATATTGCACTCGGCAAATTGCTAAATCAAGATTTTGAGCAGCTACATCCCAATTAATACTATCGTTATATTTTGAAATATCTACAATATTTTTACTCATTATTCATTCTCTCCTTTTTGAACTTCTTCATGATCTGACCAAATACCTAAAGCAATACCGAATAAGTAAACAGCTTGCTGTACCTTTTCTAAATCACCTTCAAAACCTTTAACACCAAAAACAGGTAACATTATTCCAAGACATGAAAAAAGCGCCACCCATGTGCGCCAATTACGAAATCGTTTTTTGATATTTTCTTTTGACATATTACATTCCTCCTTTCATTAGTAACCCCAGTAATCCAGCTACAATTGCACCAATAATAATCCGGAGAATCCAGGTAGTATTGGCACTAATTTTATCCAGTTGTTTGTTAATGTTAATAATGTCCTTTTCGTTACCTAAAGTTCGATTTTCTAAATGCCGAATATCTTCTCTCATATCCTTTTGCTCTGCTTTAATTTGTTGGATCTCTTGCTTTAAATTGTTCATTTCCTCCATTTTGACCACCTCTTTTTTTGAAAAATAAAAAAGCCTGCATCTGCACACCTATTGTTCTAACCAATCAATAATGACGGTTCCATCTTTTTTTAATTCCTCATAAAAATTTAATAATGTGATTTCTTCAAATTCAGCAATCGTGATGAATTTCTTTTTAACAGATCTCAACATTTTATTTACAGATACTCCGCAATACCAAAACATTTTCCATGTTGTGAATTCTGCACTGTGTTCATTTTCTATACTTGTCATATTTGAACACCCCTATCACTCTAGTCTCATATCAGCTACTTGATCTGCTAAAAATTCAACTTTATCTTGTATTTTTTTCAGTTCAGTAACTCGTAGAACTGGCGGTTTATTTATCTCATCAAGTTCATCTTGTGTAATCGTTTCAATCCATGAACCATCTTTGAAAACAGGTTTCCAATTTGGTTGTGGTAACAATACTTCAGTTGAATTTTTTGGAATTTCATAAACTTTTTGGTACACAGTAACTCCTTCCTCTTGATACTCTTCTTGTCGAGGAAAAATGATTTCATCTCCTATATAAGCGCCCGTTTCCTTATTATATAGATGTACAAGTTTCATAATATCGTTCCTTTCTACAGATGATACGAAATACAAAAAGCTGTTGATTTCGGATTATTCCACATCCAATCGACACTAAGCCTACCATCCGCCCTTGCGTTTAGCTCCCCGAGATATTTTTTATCACCGTCGCCAACGTATGTTATTGGAAATGTACAATCACTTGGAGGTTTAAGGGCAGATGGTATATTTGCAATTGTCGTACCATCTTTTATGTTAGCAACAGCACCGACTATATAAACAACATTGTTGTGACATTTGTATTTAGGTGTTCTTCCTCCGTCCACAGTGACTCCATTAATAAGTGTGAGATTCACCCAGTCTGTATCAGTACTTGGTTTTGTTAGAACTTCATTTCCGTTATTTTTAAGTATCCCTGTAATGTCTACACCATTTTTAAAATCATTTCCATTATTGATAACTAATTTGTCACCATCTGGTGTATCATAACCAACTAACGCACGTTTACCATATACTACAAAATCACGCGCCTTAGCTTCCCAATTTCCCCAACCTTGAGAGGTTACTGACTTTTTCCAAGGTTTCCAAGTACCGTTGTAACATAATCTCTCATATGTTTCTGAAATGGTATTATTGAAAATTGTCGCTCTTTGTAAAACCCAAGTATTGAAGTGCTTTTGAACTTCTACAAACCACCAATTGTCGCCAGTAACTGTTGGAGTATTTACGTTTGTATTTGCTCTGTAAAATCCAGTATTTAAAACAGTATTTAAATCAACGCCTTTTTGAAGCTCAATGTTAGAGCCATCATCAGAAGTTACTTGATACTTTTGTTTCCATGAACCGTTTATAAAACTCTGTGTAGCAACTTCTAAACCACTAAGAAACATCTTTCCATCTGGTGAAAATTTAAATCCGTGATTCCAATCCCAATCAACTCCATCAGCAGATAAAGAAGGTGCAAGAATAAATTCGTCAGTAGCAGGATGGTGTAATGTCCATGATTTTTTGGTCGCTTTTTTAGATATAAGTGGAAGATCAGATGTACTTGTAAGAGCCCCTGTCATTGTATCTCCGGTTTTCTTTACAACATCCATAGTTGAAATTTGCTTGTTCAGATCATTTATTTTAGTCTGCATTGCTGTAGCTTGACTATTTAATCCACTAAGCATTTTATTTCCGTCTGCGATAAGTTTTTCCAAATCTGAAATATACTGCGCAGATTGAATATTCCCATCAAGTGCATTCGGTAATGAAACAACAATAAAATCTTGTGTCGTAGCACGGATTACTTTATCTTTTTCGATTGCGAAGAACGCTCGTTTTGATCGTCCTGGTATACTAAATGTTTCTTTTGGAAATGTATATTCAAAATGACCAGCCGTTGCATCAATTATATTAACTCCCGTTGAATCTCGTATAACGGTGTTATCTGGCTTTGTACACTCATAAAAAATAGTAAGATTTGTTAAGGAATACGGATTACCGCCACCATCCACAATATATACATCCACACTATTACTTGCCATATCTCCAACACGACCAGTCACAAAGTAATTCAATTGTGCGTATTCCGTTTTATAAACATCTAAAATCAATTTTGTTTTCATATTTTCTCACATCCTTCCAAATCATCGACTTTAATATCTGTAAAAACTTTCTTGATTTGTTTGTTGTCGTATTCGTCTTGCAAAACAAGTCTTTCATTCTCGAACCCTCTTCTTTTCGCTTTCAATTCCCATGCAAAACTAGCATTCGGTTCACTAGACTCAACAACGAAGTATTCTTCTTCTCTTGATGACACCCATACATGAGATTTGCAATATGATGATACAAACATTTGATATTCAATAGATGTATTTACAGTGTCAAAAAATAGTTTTTCGATTGGAATAATTGCTTGTCCGTTTTCATCTGTTTTAGATGCGCCTATGTCACCGAGATAAGATTCTGCCGTTTCATACGCCGGCGTCGCTCTCACTCCATCTCTCGTGACATGAATTGCATTTTTAGAGCCTGTTACATTCAAACTCCCTACGTTTCTTAATGCCCAATTATTCATATCAAAATTTGCCCACATTGCAACATCGTTTTTCCCACTAATATCAATAACTGTTTTCACATCGCTATCACCTTCTGTTTTACATAAGCGCACATTATTTTTACCTGTTACAACAACATTTCCGTCCGTAGTTTGATAGATTCCCGCATGTTCAGCTTTTGCTGCTTGTCCTAAAGCTACCCCACGCCACGCACGCGCGTTTTCGTACATATGAAACGTTCTTCCTTCTGTACCAGCTATTTGATAATAAGAACCGTTTTCCTGATGCGCTAATGCATTCCCGTATGTTGAAATTAATGAATTTTTCCAAATGTTACCGAATTGTACTTCTTGTATAAAATTCGTATTACCGGAAGTGTTAGCATTAAGTACAATCTGATTTCCGTTCATTTGAATCGGTTTAAATGCAAAAATTCCGTTACGACCATAATAAGCATTATCAGCTAATTCTAAATAAGGATAATAACTGTCAACCCCTCCGATCGTATCTCTAAAACTTAATGAAATAAATCTACCTTTTTCACAGTTAATAACAGCGCCGCGCTTGCTCTCGTCGTTCAATTTATACGCGTGACCTAAAAATCCGATTGGTTTTTCATCTTTATCATAAATAGTTAAAACACCATTACCACCTAATACCATTGATGTTTTACCGTTCTGTTTAGCGTGCAAACCGTCCGGCAATAATTGAATATTATCCCCGTAATCATTGAATCCGGCTTGTACAAGCGACGCGCTTAATTTACCGGTTGTAATGAAATCAGCAACGATAGAACCATCCATTGTCATGGCAAGTCCATACTGCCCATTAATGCCTGTAGAACTATACCCCAAACCGTTTATATTCCATTGCCAAACCTTTTTGGCCGTCATTTCGTCTTTTGTATCCATAATCAGAATCCTGTCCGGGTAAACGCGAACATAACCACCAAAACCGCTATTAATTAAATTAGTAGCTGTATCTTTTGCTTTATCCAAGAATGATTCTTCCATGCCGGAAATACTTTCATGTATTTGATCTACTTTTCCGGCTATGTCTGTGAATGACTCTTTGTAATTACCGAGTGTTAAATCAATGTATTCTTCCATGATGGGATCATACTTGTACGAAATAACTTTTGCTTGAATATCAATGTTATCTTCTTCATGTCTAACTGTGACAGTATCGCCCATATATACCCGTTGTAAGACTGCAAAGTCTTTATATTCTTCTGTTTGTGATAATTCTTGAAAAGTAACTTTATAAGTGGCTTTTGGTTGATCCACCTTTTGTTTGTCATACATATCTTTAGATAACTGCCTTAACATTTC
>NZ_JBITWA010000033.1:0-38416 GCF_044543425.1 Bacillus sp. NPDC077411
GCCCAGCCATTTAAGAGCCATTAGCTCAGTTGGTAGAGCATCTGACTTTTAATCAGAGGGTCGAAGGTTCGAGTCCTTCATGGCTCACCATTTTTAAAATGTAATATGCGGGTGTGGCGGAATTGGCAGACGCACCAGACTTAGGATCTGGCGCCTTTGGCGTGGGGGTTCGACTCCCTTCACCCGCACTCTTAATTAAATAAGCAATAAGTCATATATGTTTTGCGGAAGTAGTTCAGTGGTAGAATACAACCTTGCCAAGGTTGGGGTCGCGGGTTCGAATCCCGTCTTCCGCTCCAATTTTCAATATGACGCCGGGGTGGCGGAACAGGCAGACGCACAGGACTTAAAATCCTGCGGTGGGTGACCACCGTGCGGGTTCGACCCCCGCCCTCGGCACCATATGCGCCCGTAGCTCAATTGGATAGAGCGTTTGACTACGGATCAAAAGGTTAGGGGTTCGAGTCCTCTCGGGCGCGCTTTATTAACGGGAAGTGGCTCAGCTTGGTAGAGCACCTGGTTTGGGACCAGGGGGTCGCAGGTTCGAATCCTGTCTTCCCGATAGTTTTTTAAAATGGGGCCTTAGCTCAGCTGGGAGAGCGCCTGCCTTGCACGCAGGAGGTCAGCGGTTCGATCCCGCTAGGCTCCACCATTAAAGCTTCATATATACGGAGGTATACCCAAGTTCGGCTGAAGGGATCGGTCTTGAAAACCGACAGGCGGCGAGAGTCGCGCGGGGGTTCGAATCCCTCTACCTCCTCCATTTTTTATTTAAAAGAATATTATATCATCGCGGGGTGGAGCAGTCTGGTAGCTCGTCGGGCTCATAACCCGAAGGTCGCAGGTTCAAATCCTGTCCCCGCAACCAATGGTCCCGTGGTGTAGTGGTTAACATGCCTGCCTGTCACGCAGGAGATCGCCGGTTCGACCCCGGTCGGGACCGCCATTTACATAAAGGCTCGGTAGCTCAGTCGGTAGAGCAGAGGACTGAAAATCCTCGTGTCGGCGGTTCGATTCCGTCCCGAGCCACCATTTTTTTTTGTAAAAAAACTAGCCGGCTTAGCTCAATTGGTAGAGCAACTGACTTGTAATCAGTAGGTTGGGGGTTCAAGTCCTCTAGCCGGCACCACTTAGGGGCATAGTTTAAAGGTAGAACAGAGGTCTCCAAAACCTCCGGTGTGGGTTCGATTCCTACTGCCCCTGTAAGAAATATGGGCCTATAGCTCAGCTGGTTAGAGCGCACGCCTGATAAGCGTGAGGTCGATGGTTCGAGTCCATTTAGGCCCACCATATTCCGCAGTAGCTCAGTGGTAGAGCTATCGGCTGTTAACCGATCGGTCGTAGGTTCGAGTCCTACCTGCGGAGCCATGGCCCGTTGGTCAAGTGGTTAAGACACCGCCCTTTCACGGCGGTAACACGGGTTCGAATCCCGTACGGGTCATTATAAAAAGAGTCAGCACTATGCTGACTCTTTTTATTTGAAGAAAAATAATATTATACATTATATTTTTTGTATATCGTATTTATTATAACGAATTATAATTACTTCTGATTAATGATCTCCTTATACATATATTTATTGAGCTACTTTTGGACAGTAAGAATGAGAATGCTTCAACTAACCAAAAGTAGTCGAATAAAGAAAATCTACTGATGGCCGTATCAAGCTATTATAACAATAAGTATATCTTTATCATATTATAAAATGTTTTATTTTTTATTATAAATAATGAAGGATTTTGTATGATTTTGTGTAATTAGGAAAGAATATAGTACATTATATTTTTACCAATTGATTATTTTAGCTATACTCAGAATTGAACTACATCAATTCATTTTGATGATTGTACAACGGAATGTTGCATGAATATTTTACGGTATAAAGTATTTCTTTTACTAACCTCATCCTGCTTATTGCTCTGTATCTTTACAAGCTGCCTTCTCAAATAAGAACGATAAAGTCTATATTTACTCTCCGCAATTCTAAAGTTTTTAGAATTGGTCATTGTAACTGTGAATATCCAATTTATTTTGCGTTTTATGATTACATAGTTTTCTACATTTGATAAAGTGTAATTTCATCTGTTTTTAATAAGAGATGGTATCTCGTTTATCTTTTAAGGAACTTGCGAATTGAAATGAAGAGGGTTGGAGATGCTAAAGTGTGTAAAGGAGGGTAATATATTTATGACAACTGTTCGAGAATTGATGAGCACGAATATTGTACAATGTACATCACTAGATAACGTATATGAAGCAGCGGTGAAAATGAAAGAAGAAGATATAGGAATGATTCCTGTTGTGGAGAATAATCAAGTTATCGGACTTGTAACAGACCGTGATTTGGTTGTGCGGGGAATTGCAGAAAAACATCCAGGTTCCAATCAAATTACAAATGTTATGACAACACAAATTATTTCTGTGTCACCTGATGACGCTATTGAAAAAGCGACAGAGTTAATGGCACGTTACCAAATAAGAAGATTGCCAGTAGTTGAACATGGACAACTTGTTGGGATGCTATCACTTGGTGATTTAGCAACAACTAAATATGCAGATGATCAAGCAGGCGTTGCCTTAAGTGAAATATCAGAGCAAACAGACTAAATAAATACTTTTATTCTGTTTGCAATTTGCTATTTGAGGGCAGGAATGCTTCATCTGAAAATTTATTTGAAAGCAATGATGTAGTGAAGGATAAGCATGTTAATATGCGCCTAATTAGTTTAATTCATAATCTGTGGGGGTTTCCCCGCAGATTAAATTCACATTTTATGTAAATTATTTTTGGAATTTTTGTTAATAACTATTAACATATGAAAAAAATGATATACTAATAAATATAAGCATTATATGTTATTTTGAATATAATAATATTGATGGATAGTTTAATAGCATTCAAATATTTTATCATACATATAGAAAATGGAGGGGGAATTATATGGGGATTGTGCAAACCGAACCCAATTGGAACTTGGTTACGGATGCGTATACAGAGCCGGAAAATTTTGCGGATTTACTCTCTTTACTTATACCAAAGTATCCAAAAGGAGAAGGAAAAGAACGAACTATTCTGGCTTGGAAAGAAAAAGAATTTTATAAGAAAGAAAATTTAATTCTTTTTATTTTATATGGAATGAAAAAATTACATGATTTACCGAAGTTTCATAAAGATGAAATGCCAACTTTAGTTCGAATTATTCGTTTATGCCAAGAAGTAGGATGGTATCAACAGGCCTATGATTTTATGATTGCTGAAGGATTAGAGGAATTCGTACAAACATCGCTAGAGTATGAATCATGGGATGCATTTACACAAGTAGTTGCTTGGAATTATTTAATTATAAAACAAAAGGTTACGGAATTAGAAAGTAATGATGATTTTATTTGGGAAAGAATTAAGTTTAATGTAGAGTGTATTGAAAAGTATAAAACACTTTTGTCTCATAAAGAAATGATGGAGTTTATGTTTCTCTATCTTTGTAAACAAGCAAAGGGATTATCAAAAGAGAAGTTAGATGAAATTTTAATGGAGTTAGCAATATATTGCAATACGTATATTTGTGATATATACACGTTAGATTTATTAAAAAAATATAGAAAATGTACGGATTTCTTAACATATTATGAACCAAGCCATGCTGCTGTAGCATGCCAGCGTGCAGTGATTGCACAAATATCTGATCGTCTTAATCCGTTGAAGACAACTCATGTTGATGATTATTTGTTTGTTATAAAAGAGATGATGGAACATATGTCGTTGGAATTTATAACAAAATATGAGCACTTTATTGGGCAATTATTATCATACATTCCATTTTTTGAAATGATTCAAGTTCCACAGCAAATGTATTATTGTGAAGAACTTATGCATATATGTAAAGGAATCGATTATAAAGAGGAACTACTACGCAATTATATATTTATACAATTACCAAATTGTTTTCCTTCCTTTATTAAGCAATTTTTAAAGAATAAGCGCTATGCATCAATACATGATATTTTATTTTATTGGTGTAGCGACGAACAACGTATGAATTTAGAACATAAATATAATTTAAGTTTTATTTATGAGCAGTATGCATGCGGGTAAAATAGAAAAGTAGTTTTATGTTAGATTTTTAATTTGTATTTATATATATTCGTTTGAATTTTTTGAAATATAAATCACTGCTATGTAGAATATGACATGACTGCTACTTGCTTCTCCTTTTGTTTTAAACTTTGCATGAGGTGAGAGCAAATCGTTCGTATGCGCGGCCAGATGCTCTCGTGCCCCAAAAAAGAAAGAGTTATGCTTTTTTTAAACTTGTATATATAGAACATAAATAAGGATTCCACATCATGTGGAATCCTTATTTAATAGTAAAGAAAAAAGAAATCAATCCCAAAGAATCGTGGCATTATTTTCCCACTTTCCATGTTTCTTCATGTTGTTGTTGTTTACGATGTTTTGGAACATATATATACTGAGATACTATCAGAAGAATAGTCATAAAAAATACTGGAAACATTGCGGAGACATGTAAGCCATTAAAAATGATGCTTGTTAATAAAGAACTTATAATGAATAGTGCGGTATATATGTGTGAAATATGTCGCTTTAGTCGAATTTTGAATGTTTCCATCATCACTTCACAAGCAACAAACGCAATAATAATGCTTAAAAATACAATGTTTGTGTTATAAATTAATAAGCAATAAACTAAACCGAAAAATGCGAAACACTCAATAATTAATGCAATATTACGTGCCATTATGCGTTACCTAACTAAGAAAGGAAGTGGATTTACAGCATTTGTTTTTTCAAAATTCCATTCCCCGTTATGTAATTCAAAATGTAAGTGTTGTCCATGCGAATGTCCTGTATTTCCCATATAACCGAGCAATTGGCTTGTTACCACTGTATCTCCTGCTTTGACAGCTCGACTTTTCATGTGAGCATATACAGTTGTGTATAAATTCCCGTTTATACGATGAGCAACAAATACAACATTTCCATAGCTTGTAGAATAATATGATTTAACAACAGTTCCAGGTGCTGCAGCTTGGATTGGAACATTTCCTGTTGCTGCAATATCTACGCCATAGTGCATTTCTCCCCAGCGTATATCAAATTCCGAGCTGATTTTTCCTTGAGCAGGATATTTAAATACAGCTGGAATAGATGGTGTAGCTTTCTGTTTTGGTTGCTGCTGTTGTTGTCTTTGTGTTATACAATGCTGTGCGACATAGCCATATCCTGATCCGTAGCGAATTTTATACCATGTTCCCATATTTTCAACGACTTGTATTTGTGTCCCATTGGTTAAAGAACCGATAATAGCTGTATTTGTTCCTGCTCCGCTACGTACTTTTAATGTCGGAGTGGCAACATAGTAAGAACTTCCACCTTGCACAGTAATTCCTTTAACTAATGGCTGATCGGCGTTAGATAAAAATTCTTTCTTTACATAGCCGCTTGTTCCATTTTGTATAACTTTATACCATCCCTCTTGTTCTTCTTGAACAGTAACAAATTTTCCATTTGGTAATACAGTAACAATTTCAGATTGTGTATTTGGTTCAGAGCGAACGTTTACTGCATCCGCATTTACGATATATTGATTTCCACTATCGTGTGGTTTTGTTAAAGAAATTGCTTCTTTTTTTACATAGCCAGTTTTATTGTGAACGTGAACTTTATACCATTCATTTGTTGTTTCAAGAATTGTAATGGGAGTGCCACGCGTAATGCTGTCAATAACATAATCTGTCCCATTAGGACTATTGTACATTTGTAATGTTTTCGTTTTTACATAACCAATTTTTGTTTTTGATGTTTGCTCTGCTGTTACGGTATGTATATTAGATTCTGCTATAGAGGGGAGCATAGAAGCAACTGCTACAGTAGTTGCTGTTATTGTTGCGACTTTTAAATTCATATATTCATAGACCTCCTTATGTAATCAATTATTATGATTAAAATCATAATGTAAAGATATTGAGTTTGTAATATATTCGTTGATTAAAAACAAATGAATGCTTTTTCTCTATATATACAAGTTAAAAAATTGACATAAACACTCCTTTCTTTTTAGGGAGAGCATTTGGCCGTGCATAGAAACGGTCAGGGCCTTTTCCTACTACACGCAAGGTAGAAGACAAAAGGATAAAGCAAGTAGCGGTCATGTTATATTCTGCATAGTAGCGACTTATATGTCGGAAAATTTAAATGGATATAGATTATAAAGCTATATAATAAAAGGATAGCAGATTTATAGCTGTTATGGAAATAGATAGAAGAAATTCGTTTTTTTCTGAACTTACAATATGTTTTTATAATGTTTTATTTTGTTTAAACGATTAGTGTTTCACTTTATCCCACATTAACGGGCAGTAAGATCCCCACCTCAAGATTCAGAGAGAAACAAAGAAGAGAGGTGGGGGATGAAGAAAACCCCCACTGACGGAAGTTTCACTTCATAAATGAAAAGAGTTGCCGATGAGATATGGCGATGGTATACTGACTATGTTAAATGAATATAATGCTAGGGGAGCTAGTGTTGCTAGCTGAGAGTAAGACCTATAGTCTTTGACCCTTGAACCTGATCTAGATGATGCTAGCGTAGGGAAGCAACTTGGACGATATAAATAACGTCCCCGTTTCTTTATGCATAGAAACGGGGATTTTTTATTGAAAATTTTATAGAACACCACTAGGGGTGCTTAAAAGCTGAGAGAGGTAAAAACCTTAACCCTTATGACCTGATCTAGGTGATGCTAGCGTAGGGAAGTGGAAACAACAAATGAGGTTTTCTTTTGTTTGCTGTGGCCACTTCTTATATAGAAGTGGTTTTTTATTTGGGAATATATATACAGGAAGGGGAAACTGAGATGACATTTTGTGAAAGACTATTTGAAAAAGTGCAACCTGTTTGGGAAAAAAGTCATAATCATCCATTTGTAACAGGTATGGGAGATGGAACGTTAGAGAAAGATAGATTTCAACATTATATTGTTCAAGATTATTTGTATTTGTTAGATTATGCAAAGTTATATGCAATCGGTGTTGTAAAAGCAACAAATCCAAAAGTGATGGCGAAGTTTGCTAAACAAATTGATGGCATTTTAAATGGGGAAATGACGATTCATAAACAATATGCAAAACGTTTAGGAATTTCTGTTGAAGACATGGAATTAGCAAAGCCGTCTGCTATGAATCTAGCATATACAAACTATATGATGTCCGTCTCACAAAACGGTACACTTGCTGAGTTAATTGCAGCATTGCTTCCATGTATGTGGAGTTATTGGGAGATTGGAAAGCGTTTGAATGCTATTTCAGGAGCACGTGATCATGAATTTTTTGGCGAGTGGATTCGAGGATACAGCTCTGAAGAATATGGGGATCTTTGTATATGGTTAATTGATTTATTTAATGAAATTACAATTGGGAAAACAGAAGAAGAACTAAATCGTTTAGAAGAAATCTTCTTATATTCCAGTCGGTTTGAATACTTATTTTGGGATATGGCATATCGTAAGGAGATGTGGGGTTTTGAGGAGCAAGAACATACTACAATTTCGTAACGTTTCTTTTCGACAAACGAATTGTTTGAAAACATTTTAAAGTAGGCGAATGGATATGAAAGCTGAGCTTCACGTTATATCAAATGGTCGTATGTCATTTGAAGAGTTAGCACATATAGCAACTGATATTGAAAGTGAAATAGATTATTTGCACATTCGTGAGCGAGAGAAAAGTACGAAAGAGTTATATGAAGGTGTGGAAAAGCTCTTATATAAGGGATTTCCTTCTTCTAAACTTGTCATCAATGATCGGATTGATATTGCAATTTTATTCAATATTAGACGTGTCCAACTTGGACATCGCAGCGTGGATGTAAAGCTTGTTAAAGAAAAATTTTCTTATTTACATGTTGGTTACTCCGTGCATTCATTTGAAGAAGCTGTATCTGCTTTTCAAAGTGGTGCAGATTCTCTTCTGTATGGGCATTTGTTTCAAACAAACTCCAAAAAGGGAGTTCCGCCAAGAGGATTAGCAGGGATTACGGAAATGGCAAACCGTTTAACAATTCCAATTACCGCTATTGGAGGGATTACTCCTAATCATACAGCAGAGGTACTCGGCACTGGGGCTACTGGCATTGCAATTATGTCCGGAATTTTAAGTGCCGTAAAACCGAATGAACAGGCAAAGTTATATAAGGAAACGATACGAAAGTGGGCGAGAAATCATGAAAAAAATATATGATGTTGCCATCGTTGGCGGCGGTGTAATCGGAAGTTCGGTTGCACATTTCCTTGCTGAAAGAGGTTATAAAGTTGCCATCATTGAAAAACAAAAGATTGCTTCTGAAGCCTCTAAAGCAGCAGCCGGATTATTAGGTGTACAGGCGGAATGGGATGAATACGATCCGCTGTTTGAGTTAGGCAGGAAAAGCCGCGCGATGTTTCCAAAACTTGCAAGTCTATTACGTGATAAAACCGGAATTGATATTGGATATGAAGAAAAAGGAATTTACCGCATCGCTCAAAATGAAGAAGAGAGTATACGGCTTCTTCATATTATGAAATGGCAGCAGCAAACAGGAGAAGAGTCTCATTTTATCTCAGGAGAAGAATTGCGGGAAAAAGAGCCCTATTTATCTACTTCTATTATTGGAGCAGTCTACCACCCAAAAGATGGTCATGTGATTGCCCCAGAGCTGACGAAAGCATTCGCTCACTCTGCTGCGCTATCTGGAACGGACATATATGAAGAAACTGAAGTATTTGATATTCAAATGAAAGATAATCGCGTAACAGGATTATATACAACAGAAGGCACAATTGCATGTGAAAATGTAGTAATTGCTGGAGGCTCGTGGAGTACAAAACTATTAAAATATTTTCATTGTGAATGGGGAACATATCCTGTGAAAGGTGAAGTTGTTGCAGTGCGCAGCCGTAAGCCATTATTACAAGTACCTATTTTTCAAGAGCAATTTTATATCGCACCGAAGCGCGGTGGACGCTATGTCATTGGAGCAACAATGAAATCTCATACATATAACAAGGCGGTGCGTCCAGAAAGTATTACTTCTATATTGGAGCGCGCGTATCGGATTCTTCCAGCATTAAAGGAAGCAGAATGGGACGGGGCATGGGCAGGATTACGTCCACAATCGAATCATAGTATGCCATATATCGGCAGACATGCAGACATTACTGGTTTATATGCTTGTACGGGCCATTATCGAAATGGAATTTTATTAAGTCCAGTTTCAGGAGAATATATGGCTGATCTTATAGACGGAAAGCAAAGTAATGATTTACTAGATTCGTTGCTTTCACAATCTATGTAAATCAATTTCATTTTCGATATATAAGTTGCTGTTAGGAAAAAAGGAGACCTGCACTCGTGTTCTCTTTTTGTTTTAGCACAGGACGTGGCAGAAAAAGGCCCTGACCGCTACTATGCAAGGCCAGGACCACTCGCCCACCCTAAAAGAAAAGGGTTTTAGGTTTATATATTGTAAGGGAGATGAAAGCTTGAATTTAAAAATTAACGGAAGGCAAGTAGAGGTACCAATTGAGGTTAAGACGGTGGCTGATTTGCTTATTCATTTAGGATTAGAGACGAAAATTGTTGTAGTAGAACGCAATCAAGATATTTTACAAAAAGAGGATCATCAAGATACATCTGTTTTTGAGGGAGATCAAATTGAGATTGTAACATTCGTAGGAGGCGGTTGATTATGTTAAAGATTGGACCATTTACTTTTCAGTCTAGACTGTTATTAGGAACAGGTAAATTTCCTGATTTTGATGTGCAAAGGAAAGCGATTGAAGTATCAGAAGCAGAAATTTTAACATTTGCAGTGCGTCGTATGGATATTTTTGATGCAGAGCAGCCCAATTTACTAGAAAAAATTGATGTAACAAAGTATACCCTTCTTCCAAATACAGCAGGAGCAAAAACAGCAGAAGAAGCCGTGCGCATTGCGAAATTAGCGAAAGCATCAGGTTTATGCGACATGATTAAAGTAGAAGTAATTGGTGATGATAAAACGTTATTACCAGACCCAGTTGAAACGTTAAAAGCATCAGAAATGCTATTAAAAGAAGGGTTTATCGTTTTGCCGTATACGTCTGATGATGTTGTGTTAGCACGTAAATTACAAGAATTAGGTGTCCATGCAATTATGCCAGGTGCATCACCAATCGGTTCTGGTCTTGGTATTGTAAATCCGTTAAATTTAAGCTTTATTATCCAGCAAGCAACTGTTCCCGTTATTGTTGACGCGGGCATTGGTAGTCCAGCTGACGCAGCATTTGCGATGGAATTAGGCGCAGAAGGCGTGTTATTAAATACAGCTGTTTCCGGGGCAAAAGATCCTGTGAAAATGGCAGAAGCAATGAAGCTTAGTATTCAGGCAGGAAGATTAGGTTTTGAAGCAGGACGTATTGCACGTAAGCGCTGCGGGACCGCGAGCAGCCCGTTAGAAGGAATGAGTGTTCTTGAATAGCCGATATTCCCGTCAAGTGTTGTTCTCTCCAATTGGGGAAGAAGGGCAGAACAAAATAAGAGAAAAACATGTACTGATTATCGGCGTGGGAGCGCTTGGTAGTGCAAATGCAGAAATGCTCGTTCGCGCTGGAGTTGGCAAAGTGACGATTGCTGACCGTGATTACATTGACTGGAGTAATCTGCAGCGCCAACAGTTATACTGCGAGGAAGATGTAGAAAATCATTTACCAAAAGCAGTGGCAGCTAAGCGGCGCTTACAAGCCATTAATAGTGATGTAGTTGTAGAAACTTATGTGCAAGATGTAACAGCAGAAGAACTAGAAGAACTTGTCACAGGTGTAGATCTTATCATTGATGCAACAGATAACTTTGAGACACGGTTTATTGTAAATGATATATCGCAAAAGCATTCTATTCCATGGATTTACGGAGCGTGTGTTGGGAGTTACGGTCTTTCTTATACGATTTTACCAGGAAAGACGCCGTGCCTATCTTGTTTATTGCAGTCGATACCGCTTGGAGGAGCGACATGTGATACAGCGGGGATTATTTCGCCTGCTGTATCTATTGTTGTCTCACATCAAGTTGCGGAAGCATTAAAGATTTTAGTAGAAGATTACGAGGCACTTCGTGAGGGGCTTGTGTCATTTGATGTGTGGAAAAATGAATATTCATGCATGAATGTACAAAAGTTGCGAAACAAGTACTGCTTATCGTGCGGAGAAGAAGCCGTTTATCCGTATTTAAGCAAGGGGAATACTTCCAGGGCGGCTGTTTTATGCGGTAGAAATACAGTACAAATTCGTCCGCCGCATAAAGAGCATATTCATTTGTCTATGTATAAAAATCTGCTGCAAAACCGTGTAACGGATTTAACAGTGAATCCGTATTTATTATCGTTTTCTGTTGATAATAAACGGTTAGTAGCATTTCAAGATGGCCGTGTGCTTGTGCATGGCACAAAGGATATAGCGGAGGCAAAAACGATTTATCATCGTTATTTTGGTTAAAAGGGGTGAGTGAAATGAAAGTGAATAAAGCATTAACGATTGCTGGCTCCGATAGCGGCGGCGGTGCGGGGATTCAAGCAGATTTAAAAACGTTTCAAGAGCTCGGTGTGTACGGTATGACAGCTATTACAGCAATTACGGCTCAAAATACGCTTGGCGTACAAGGGGTGTATCCTGTTCCTGTAGAAGGAATTGAAAAGCAGTTACATTCTATCGGTACGGATGTAACGCCAGATGCAGTGAAACTAGGGATGTTATTTAGTAGTGAAATTATTAAAATCGTAGCTGAAAATATTAAATCATTTTCATGGAATAATATTGTACTAGACCCTGTTATGATTGCCAAAGGCGGAGCATCGTTATTACAACAAGAAGCTGTTTTGGCATTACAAGAACATTTATTGCCGCTTGCAACGGTAATTACGCCGAATGTTCCTGAAGCAGGAGTATTAACAGGAATTAAGATTCATACGATTGAAGACAGTAAAGAAGCGGCGAAGATGCTGCACGATTTAGGTGCAAAGTTTGTCGTTATGAAAGGCGGACATGCAGCTTACCAAGGAAATGAAGTAATTGACTTATTATTTGATGGAAATGTGTTTATAGAGTATAGAAGTAAACGGATTGCTTCTATACAAACACACGGAAGTGGTTGTACGTTTGCCGCAGCTGTAACAGCAGGACTCGCGAAAGGTTACGAAATTGCAGATGCAGTTCGTGAAGCGAAGAATTTTATTAGTATAGCAATTGAAGATGAGCTGAACATAGGCAGCGGTCACGGACCAACGAACCATTTTGCGTATGGACGTAGAAATATACGTGCATAAATATGTATATTCTTAGAAAAGTCAATTGGAAAAATTGGCTTTTTTTATGTTTACTTTTTCCAAAATTAGGAGTAATATATCAGCCAGAATCTATTTTTAAGAACGCTTAATCCAGACTTTGGAGCGGGGGAACCAACTTTGTGCATTGTCACTTGGGGTGAATCCTTTTTCGAAGGTAGGGCTACTCTCAAAGCCCGAATCCGACAGCTAACTCCGTAAGCGTGTTGAGAGAGGATGGTGCAAGTGAATATAGCAATTCATCGATCCGACTAGCATAAGAGAATTTTAATCTATACTTAAAAATTCTTTTATGTGAAGGAGGATGTAGTGCATGGATGCAGAAAAAGAGTACACGCTCATTTGTGTAGGAGAAGCTGCGAAAGTAAAGAGTTTGAAAGATTTATTACCTTTTCAAGGTGAAATGGTCATTTTTACAGCGAGTGAGTATGTGGTAAGTGAAGTGAAGGCATGTGGATTTCAACAAGCATATTGCTGTCCGGATGATCCGAGCATGATTGTGAACATATGCAAAGGAATTAAAAAAGCGATTTTACTAGGAGATGAATTGTCTACAATTAGCTTCTTCGCTGAACGTATTCGCTCTTCTTTTACCGCGCCTATTACAGTTGTCACGCGAAATAAACAATATCCAAAGCACCTCTATGAAACGATTGGTATTAAGTTAGTGGTGTTTACAACTTGTGATAATATTTCGTTTTTGACTTTAGAGTAGGGGCGGAGGAATCGGATATGAGAGAAGCGATGAAAGTGTTATTGTGCCGTGAATTAGCAAGGCGCTGGGCAGTATCGTTAGAACGAGTACATGAATTAGCAGAACATGATCCATTCTTTCCGAAGCCATATGTGATTCTTCCGCCAGAAGATATCTGTTTATATTTAGAACAAGACATTATCGAATATGAGAAGCGACATGCAGAATTGGTGCAAGTATATATTCGAGGTCGTAACTTACGGTCTTTTTTATAGTTTAGAAGGTTATCTATCAATATGAATTGAAAAACTAGTATAAAAACCTCTTTTTTTAGGTGGGCGAGAGCACCTGGCCGTGCGTAGAAGCGGTCAGGGCTTTTTTGTGCCACGAGCGAGTTGTAAAACAGAGGGAGCAAGCAAGTAGTGGCCCTTTTTTATTCAGCGTGGCAGTGATGTTTATGTTGAAAAAACGGTATAAAACTGCATTTTTTAGGAAGGGCGAGAGGCTCTGGCCGTGTATAGAAGCGGTCAGGGCCTTTTTGTGCCACGAGCGAGGTTTCAAACAAAAGGAGAAGAGTAGGGGTTATGCTGTATTTGACTCATATGCCTGGAAGTTAAATTTGATTTCTAGAGATAATCTTCTTCTTTTATTTGCAAAAGAACGTATACATAATGAAAAAAGAAGAAAATAAAAGAAAAAAGATGATAAAGATGTATTTATCCTTAATGTAAGCGTTTAAAAGGTCTTATACTTTTATATTTTAGCTATTTTACCTCTTTACAAGTGAAATTTAGAGGAGTATATTTACATTCATAAATTGTTCATAAAATTTCCAGAAAACAACCTGATATCGCTGAGTCCAGAAATGGAGCGGGGGAACCAATTTTGTGCATTGTCACTTGGGGTGAATCTTTCATGATGAAAGTAGGGCTACTCTTTAGGCCCGAATCCGACAGCTAACCTCGTAAGCGTTTGGAGAGGAGGTTTACTTTTGTGTTGTTCATTTTCGAACACTGAGTAGATCCTCAGTGTTCTTTTTTATGTTTTTTATGGAAAAATTTTACATTTGGTGAGGGATGAATCATGTTAGATATTGCTATGATCGGAATTTTAATTGTGTTAGTTGGATCAATGATTGGTCTTGCAGGATGGTCGGATCATGTTGTGAAGGAAGGGAAGAAGCAATGACTATTGCAGTATCCATTATTGTTGGCTTACTTACTGTGTACTTAGTTTATGCGCTATTAAATCCAGAAAAGTTTTAATTAGGAGGAAAGATTTATTATGATTTGGATTGCCGTTTTGGTCACAATGTTATTATTTGTTCTTGTTGCAAAGCCAACCGGGATTTATTTAGAGAAGGCGTTTCAAGGGAATAGCAAATTGGATAAAGTGTTCGGACCTTTTGAAAATATTATTTTTAAAATTTCCGGTGTGAAACCTTATAACCAGAGTTGGAAGCAATACGCATTATCATTAGTTGCGCTTAATGGATTTATGATTGTTGTTGTCTATTTCATACTTCGCCTGCAAGGTGTATTGCCATTAAATCCAGCTCATGTTGAGGGGATGGAACCTACACTCGCTTTTAATACAGCGATTAGTTTTATGGCAGATACAAATTTACAGCATTACAGCGGTGAAAATGGTGTTTCGTACTTATCACAATTAATCGGAATTACGTTTTTAATGTTTACAGCACCGGCAACAACATTAGCAATTGTAATGGCTTTTATAAGAGGTTTAGCAGGGAAAGAACTTGGAAATTTCTTCGTAGATTTTACACGTGCTTTAACGAGAGTTTTTCTTCCAATTGCATTTATAGCAGCATTGATCTTCGTTGCGCTTGGTGTACCGCAAACGTTAGAAGGAGCGGTTACAGCTCATACAATTGAAGGTGTGAAACAAAGTATATTACGTGGTCCGGTTGCTTCTTTCGTTTCTATTAAGGAATTAGGGAACAACGGCGGAGGATTTTTCGGGGCAAATTCAACGCATCCATTTGAAAACCCAGGTCAAATCAGTAACATTTTACAAATGATGCTTATGATGCTGTTACCGACAGCTTTACCATTCACATACGGAAGAATGGTAGGGAATAAAAAACAAGGACGCGTTCTTTTCGTTTCTTTATTCATCGTATTTTTAATGGGATTTACAACAATTGTCACATCAGAGCTACATGGAAACCCAGCGTTAAATGAAATGGGAATGCAGCATACTCAAGGCAGCTTAGAAGGAAAAGAAGTCCGCTTTGGAACAGTATTTTCTTCACTATACGCAACAGTAACAACTGCAGCGGAAACAGGTGCTGTTGATACAATGCATGATACGTTGACACCAATCGGAGGACTCGTGTCACTTGTAAACATGATGTTAAATACAGTATACGGCGGGGTCGGTGCAGGATTTATCAATATTATTATGTACGCGATTATCGCGGTCTTTATATCGGGATTAATGGTTGGACGTACACCAGAATTTTTAGGGAAAAAGATTGAAGGAAAGGAAATGAAATTGATTGCAGTAACAATACTATTTCATCCTTTACTTATTTTAGGATTTTCAGCATTAGCTCTTTCAACTCATTTTGGAACAGATGCAATTTCAAACTCCGGTTTTCACGGTTTGACACAAGTTGTATATGAATATACTTCTTCGGCAGCTAATAACGGTTCAGGTTTTGAAGGTTTAGCAGACAATACAGCATTTTGGAATATTACGACTGGTATCGTGATGTTCTTAGGACGTTATTTCAGTTTAATTACAATGCTGGCTGTAGCGGCTTCATTAAAAGAAAAAACGGTAGTACCAGAAACAATCGGAACATTCCGAACAGATAATAGTTTATTTGGCGGCATTTTCATTGGAACAATTGTAATTGTTGGAGCATTAACGTTCTTCCCAATGCTAGTGTTAGGACCAATTGCGGAATTTCTTACATTGAAGTAATGGAGGGTACATGATGAAACCTGTAGTGGTAAAAGATAAACAACCGAATCAATCGATTGTATCACCAAAAACGGCAGTCGAAAATGAAGTGAGACAAGCAAAAACGATGGATCGTGACATTATTACACATGCGATAAAAGAAGCTTTTACAAAATTGAATCCACGAGTGATGGTAAAAAATCCAATTATGTTCGTGGTAGAAATTGGGTTTTTCCTGACATTAATTTTATCATTTTTACCTAATGGATCTAGTAGTATCCCAGGGTGGTTCAATATAACGGTTTCTCTTATTCTCTTATTCACTGTTTTGTTTGCTAATTTTGCAGAAGCATTAGCAGAAGGACGCGGGAAAGCACAAGCTGATTCTTTAAAACAATCGAAAAAAGATGTATTTGCAAATGTAATAAAAGAAAATGGAAGTGTTGCTAGAGTTTCAGCAACTGAACTGAAAAAAGGTGATGTTGTTCTTGTAAAACAAGGTGAAATGATCCCTAGTGACGGAGAAGTTATTCGCGGGTTAGCATCTGTCGATGAATCAGCCATTACTGGGGAATCTGCACCAGTTATGAAAGAAGCTGGCGGTGATTTTTGCTCCGTTACAGGCGGAACAATGGTGGTAAGTGATGAAATTACAATTCGAATTACAAGTAATCCTGGTGAATCTTTCTTAGATAAAATGATTTCTTTAGTAGAAGGAGCATCTCGTCAAAAAACACCAAATGAAATTGCTCTTAATACGGTCTTAATGAGTTTAACACTTATTTTCTTAATCGTTGTTGTGACATTACCAATCTTTACGAATTATCTTGGTTTTCAAATTGATACAGCTATACTCGTTGCACTTCTTGTTTGTTTAATTCCAACAACAATTGGTGGTTTGTTATCCGCAATTGGGATTGCAGGTATGGACCGTGTAACGAAGTTTAACGTTTTAGCGATGAGTGGTAAAGCAGTGGAAGCAGCTGGTGATATTAACACAATTATTTTAGATAAAACAGGTACAATTACATTCGGTAATCGTATGGCACATACGCTTTTACCAGTAGGAAATGAAACAATTGAACAAGTTGCAAAATGGGCAGCGCTTAGCTCTGTGTTAGATGAGACGCCAGAAGGACGCTCGGTTATTGAATACGTACAATTAAAAGCACTCTCTTATAACGGTACACTTGCTGAGCAAGGTGAGTTTGTTCCCTTTAAAGCTGAGACACGTATGAGTGGTGTGGACTTAACGGATGGTGTAAAAGTACGAAAAGGTGCGGTTGGCGCTGTTATTGAATGGGTACAATCGCAAGGCGGTACAGTTCCGAAAGACTTAAATCAAAAAGCGGATTTAATTGCGAAAGAAGGCGGTACACCGCTTGCAGTTGCAGCGAATGATCGTATTTACGGATTAATTTATTTAAAAGATACTGTAAAACCAGGTATGCGTGAACGATTTGAACAGCTTCGTCAAATGGGTATTAAAACGGTAATGTGTACAGGTGATAACCCGCTTACTGCCGCAACCATTGCAAAAGAAGCTGGTGTGGATGAATTTGTTGCAGAATGTAAACCAGAAGATAAAATTGCGGTGATTAAAGCAGAGCAAGACAAAGGAAAG
Source organism: Bacillus sp. NPDC077411 (assembly GCF_044543425.1). Taxonomy (NCBI): domain Bacteria; kingdom Bacillati; phylum Bacillota; class Bacilli; order Caryophanales; family Bacillaceae; genus Bacillus; species Bacillus sp. NPDC077411. The sequence goes on from NZ_JBITWA010000033.1 coordinate 17,621, forward strand.
CTTGTTGCGATGACAGGTGATGGTACAAATGATGCACCAGCTTTAGCGCAAGCCGATGTTGGTCTAGCGATGAATAGTGGTACAGCAGCAGCGAAAGAAGCAGCAAATATGATTGACTTAGATTCAAACCCAACGAAAATTATTGAGGTTGTAGGAATTGGTAAGCAGCTATTAATGACACGCGGTGCGCTAACAACATTTAGTATCGCAAATGATATTGCGAAATACTTTGCGATTATCCCAGCGATGTTTACATTGGCAATTCCGCAAATGGAAGCTCTGAACGTGATGAAATTACATTCACCGCTATCAGCGATTTTATCAGCGCTTATCTTTAATGCGATTATTATCCCGATGCTTATTCCGCTAGCGATGAGAGGGATTGCTTATAAACCGATGAGTTCTAATGCATTGTTAGGACGTAACCTATTTATTTACGGACTTGGTGGAGTGATTGTTCCGTTCGTCGGTATTAAGCTGATTGACATGATTGTCGGATTGTTCATTTAAAGAAAAGGGGAAATGAAAATGTTTGAAAAACAAAAGATACTTTCACCTGTCATTCGTGTAACCTTTACATTTCTTGTTATATGCGGGCTCCTATATCCACTTTTAGTTACAGGAATTGCACAAGCGGTTATGAAAGATAATGCAGACGGAAGCCTTATATATAATGAAAACAATGAAGTCATTGGTTCGAAATTAATTGGTCAAAATTTTACAGACCCACGTTATTTTCATGGACGTGTCTCTAGTATAGAATATAAAGCAGAAGCATCTGGATCTAATAACTATGCACCGTCCAATCCAGATTTAGTAAAACGTGTAGAAGAAAGTGCGAAAAATTGGAAGAAGGAAAATCGAGAAGTCCCTGTTACGGAAGTTCCGATGGATTTAGTAACGAATTCAGGTTCAGGATTAGATCCAGATATTAGCCCACAAGCGGCTTACGTACAAGTAGATCGTATCTCTAAAATAACGAATATTCCGAAAGAAGAAGTTAATAAGCTGATTGAATCGCAAACAGAAGGGCAAGCACTTGGGTTATTTGGAGAAGATCGTGTCAACGTGTTGAAGTTAAATGTAGAATTACAAAAAATGATGAAATAATAACAATGCTACCTCAATCGTTTAGATTGAGGTAGCATTGTTTGGTCGGAAAGGGTGCATTTGTAATGTATGCAGATGACTATAAGCCAACGTTTCAAAGACGAACGCCAGAAGAATATTTAGAATATATTCGTCAACTAAACAGGGGGAAGTTAAAGCTTTATGTCGGAGCAGCTCCTGGAGTCGGAAAAAGTTATAAAATGCTTTTTGATGCAAGAGAGATGCGAAAAGAAGGCATTGATGTTGTCATTGGCCTCATTGAAACGCACGGCCGAAAAGAAACAGAAGAGGCGATTGCTGAGTTAGAAGCTGTTCCGTTAAAAGAGATTCATTATAAAGGGAAAGTGTTTCCAGAACTGAATGTTGAAGCAATTATAAAACGTGCACCACAAGTTGTTATTGTGGATGAGTTAGCCCATACGAATATCCCTGGTTCGAAACATAAAAAACGCTATCAAGATGTCGAAGAATTATTGGATGCTGGCATTGATGTTTTGTCTGCATTTAATATTCAACATTTGGAAAGTGTTCACGATATTGTTGAGCAAATTACAGGGGTCAAAGTAAGAGAGCGCGTTCCTGACTTCATTTTACAAAAGGCAAATGAAATTCAGCTTGTGGATGTAACGCCAGAAGTGCTTAGAAAACGGTTGATGGACGGAAAGATATATAAGGAAGAGAAAATTCAACGGAGCTTAAATCATTTTTTTACGCTAAATAATTTAGGAGCGCTCCGTGAATTATCACTTCGAGAAGTTGCGGATGATATGGACGAGAAAATTAGTCAATTTACTGAGGAACCAATTGGAGTGAAAGAAAAAATTCTTGTTTGCGTGCAGTACAGTTCCACAGCAGAAAAGCTCATTCGCCGAGGCTGGCGCATGGCAAACCGTTTAAATGCAGAATTATATGTACTAAATGTAGAAAGAGAAATGATTGAATCTATATCAGAAGCAAAAAAACAAGTTATTGAAGAATGGAAAGCGTTAACGAATCAATTTGATGCAACCTTTTTATTAGAAGAAGCAAAAGGAAGTAAGCCGGCAGATGCAATTATTAAGGTGGCAAGAGAGCGACAAGTCACTCAAATTTTACTTGGACAATCAGCAAGAACGAGATGGGAAGAAATTCGAAAAGGTTCCATTGTAAATGAAATTATGAGACAGACGAAGAACATTGATATTCATATTGTGGCGGATCAAAGAGGATAAGAATCTCTAAAAGTAGTTTTTAGAGATTCTTTTTTCACGATTACTATATACAAGTTAAAAAAACTTTTTTTTAGGGAAGGATGAGAGCATCTGGCCGTGCATAGAAGCGGTCAGAGCCTTTTCTTGCCACATGCGATGTTTAAAACAAAGAGAGAAAACAAGTCGCAGTCATGTTGTATTCTGCATAACAGTGACTTATACGTCCTGAGTGATTGAAAATATTATCTTTCTAAATTGCTTCTTTTCTTGTTTGAGAATGAATAAAATTCTTCATTGCATATAAGAGAAACAATAGAAAAACTACGGATCCCGAAAAGAAAATCCAAAAGTAGTTTTGATCAAATAATAGAAAACTGCCAAGGAGTGGACCGACTCCCATTCCGAAGTAGCGAATAAAGTTATAGATGCCAATAGCCGTTGCACGTTCATCCACAAATTCTTCTGTTAATAAAGTTGTATGAGTTGGCATTGATAATCCCATGCTGAATCCGTATAGAGAAGTGACGATGATAAGGATAGGGATCGTAATGTTATAGGTGATAGAAAATAATAAGATACATGCAATATGAAAGAAACTTGTAAAGAGTAAAGCATGTTTTGTCTGGATTTTCTTTTGCAACATTTTATAACAATAACTACCTAACATCATACATAATGACATGGGAACAAAGATGAGCCCAATCGTATCTGGATGAAGATGAAATAAAGTTTTTAACATTGATGGTAAAAAGACAAGGAAGCAAAAATAAAGATAAAATTGCATAAAACCAATTATGACAATGGTAAAACCAATCTTATTTTGTAAAACCTGAAAGTAGTGTTTCGTTGCTTGTTGTTTTATAGAAGAAACAGGCTTTGTTTCTGGAAGTAAAACAATGTTTATAAGTAATAAAACGATACTAATCGCTGCTAAAAAGAGAAAGATAGAAACGTGACCATTTCTATTTCCTAAATATCCCCCCATTAAAGGACCAATAGCAGGTGCCAGTGCTAAAAGCATCTGGTAGATGCTCATTGCTTTGCCGCGCTCATTTCCTTCATATAAATCTCCAATGATGGTAGCTGAAACAACTGGGATAGCTGCTGTTCCAAAAGCTTGAATGGCTCTAAATACAAGAAATACATAAATGTTTGATGAAAACACACAACCTATTGAGCCGATGAAACTCATCAATAGCCCTGGAATGAGAATGTATTTTCGTCCTTTTGCATCAATAAGTGGGCCATATACGATTTGCATAATCGCAAGTACAAAAGTAAAAACGGAAACAGTAAGATTGACTAAATATAATGATGTATGAAATGACCCCTGAATCATTGGCAAGATAGGAGTATACATATTTTGGGCTAGTGAGCCTAATAAAGCGCTAATACAAATGACATAGAAAATAGGTGTTCGGTTTGTTGTAGTTGTCATACATAACCCTCCTTATTTTAGTTTCCTTGGAAACTAAAATAATTTTAACATGATTTTCTTTTTTGTAAATAGATAGTGTGAATTATATTTTAAATATGGAATACTATAAAGTATAATTGTTTCTAAGGAAACGTAATTTGTGTTTGGAGGGAAACAAATTGAACTGCACAGCTGAGCAAAAACAAATATTAGTTGATATGCAAGCACTTATTCATAAGAAAGAAGAGTACATGAAAGAAGTACATGAACAATTTTTAGGTGAAATGGGGATAAATGATATTTCATTATCAGAATTACATGTGATTGCTTGTATAGGAGAACAAGGCTTAATGAATGTAACGGCAATTACTGAAAGTATGGGAATGACAAAAGGGGCCATTTCTAAAATTTGTACAAAATTATTTAATAAGAATTTTGTTGAAAAGATGAAAATGTTGAACAACCAAAAAGAAATATTCTTCCGTTTAACAGACAAAGGGAGAGAAATATATACTGCTCATGAAACGTTACATAATCAAGCTGAAGAAGAGTGGTTATTATTTTTAGATAAATATACAAAAGAAGAGCTGGAGGTTATTCAACAATTCATAGCGGATGTAACGATGCATATAGGAACGAAGGAGAGATAAAGAGATATTTCGTTTCAGTCAAGTCGTCTGAATATGGTTTCTCAAAAGTTTTATATATAATAGAAAGAGATATTTAACAAAGTGAATCATTATAAAGTATATATAGAACGAGGAGAGAGAGCCATGCTTGAAAATACGGGTTTAGTATTAGAAGGCGGCGGTATGCGCGGCGTATATACAGCTGGTGTATTAGAATATTTTATGGAGAACGATTTACATTTTCCATATGTGATTGGTGTATCAGCGGGTGCGTGTAATGCAGCGTCGTATCTTTCAAGACAAAAAGAGAGAAATAAAACAGTAAACATTGAATATGTGACACATCCAAGATATTTATCGTATACAAACTTTTGGAAAAAGCGTCAGCTCTTTGATATGGATTTTATTTTTCGTGAAATTCCGATGCAACATGTACCATTTGATTTTGAAACGTATTTTAATACGGAGCAGCAATTTCTTGTTGGAACAACGGATTGTGAAACGGGACAACCTGTCTATTTTGAAAAAGGCCATTCACAAGAAGAAGCATTAACAGTATTACAAGCGTCAAGCTCATTGCCTTTTGTCGCACCTGTCGTAGAATTTGACGGGAAAAAGTTATTGGATGGTGGCATCTCAGATCCAATTCCTGTTCGAAAAGCGCAGGAAGATGGCTACAGAAAATCAGTTGTTATTTTGACAAGGAATAAAGGGTATGCGAAGAAAAAATCAAAATTTGGATGGATTGCGGGGAAAGCATATAAAAAATATCCTAAATTAGTAGACGCAATGTTAACTCGTTACGAAGTGTATAATGAGATCCTTCATTATATTGAAAAAGAAGAAGCAGCTGGAAATATATTTGTGATTCGGCCGACAGAACAATTACAAGTGGATCGTATGGAGAAGAATCCAGAAAAATTACAGCGCTTGTATGATCAAGGATTTCGAGATGCTGAGAAAATGTATGGAGACTTGGTGCAATTTCTTAGTAAGTAAAAAGGTGACTCAAAGTAATATGAGTCACCTTTTTTTAATGTGGTATAAATACTAACTGATAAGCAAATAAAATACCAAATACGTATACAAGCGGATGAACCGCACGGAATTGTCCTTTTGCCACTTTCATAAGAGGGTATGAAATGAAGCCAAGCGCAATACCTGTTGCAATGCTTGATGTAAGCGGCATGCTTAAAATCACTAAAAATGCAGGGAAAGCTTCATCAAATGCATCCCAATCAATGTGACGAACTGCGCCCATCATTAAGCTACCAACAATAATTAATGATGGAGCTGTAATAGCGGAAACGCCAGATACTGCACCGACAAGTGGTCCGAAGAATGCAGTTGCTGCAAATAATATTGCAACAGTTAATGTTGTTAAGCCTGTACGACCACCAGCCGCAACACCAGCAGAAGATTCAATATAAGCAGTTGTTGGTGTTGTCCCAAACATAGAACCAATCGTTGCTGAAATAGAATCGGAAAGAAGAGCACGTCCGGAATTTGGAAGTTTGCCATCTTTCATCAGGCCGCCTTGCTGTGCAACTCCGAGTAGTGTACCTGTTGTATCGAATAATGTTACTAGGAAAAGCGAGAAAACAACGCCGTATAATCCGTAGTGAATGACATCGGACACTGCTGTAATTGGATTAGAAACAATTACGCCTTCTGGTAAACCTGGCAGAGAGGTAACTCCGTTTGAAAACGTTAATTGTCCAGTAAAGTAAGCGATAACTCCTGTTAATAACATACCGATAAATAATGCACCGTTCACGTTTAAACACATTAGTACTAACGTAATCCCAAGTCCAGCTAATGCAAGTAAAACAGACGGAGAGTGAAGATCTCCAAGCCCAACTAAATTTGAAGGATGTTTCGTAACAATCCCTGTTAGACGTAAGCCGATAAATGCGATAAATAAACCGATACCCGCTGTAATCGCATGTTTTAAGTTTTCAGGAATAGCTTCCATTAATTTTGTACGGAAAGAAGTTAATGATAGCAAAATTAAAATCATACCTGCTACGAATACAGCAGAGAAAGCAATTGCGAATGTCATGCCTTCATGAGTTTTGACAACTGAGTAAGCAAAGTAAGCATTTAATCCCATACCTGGTGCAATTGCAATTGGTAAATTTGCAAAGAATGCCATACATAATGTTCCGATAACAGCAGCGATGATAGTTGCTGTAAATGCTTGTTCAAATGGAACGCCCGCATCACCAAGGATGACTGGGTTTACGACGATAATATATGCCATTGTTAAGAAGGTAATAATACCAGCCATAATTTCAGTTTTAATAGAAGTTTGATGTTTTGAAAGGTTAAACATAAAAACATCCTTTCTTTTTACGAATAATTATCACAACAGTTATATATAATATTCGTTATTTTGTTTTTTGGCAAGAGTTTTAGAGAAAGAAATTCATTTTTTCGGTTTTTTATGGAGAAATTTCGAATGTTAAGCGCGTTTTCTATGTATATATTTCGTTTTTGTAAGAATTAAGTATATTTTTTTGATTTCGTACATCATAAGAAAGACATATGATAAGGAGGTTTTTTATAGTATGACGGAACAACCGAAGAAAACACTGCCCCCGCAACATCAAGAGAAACAGCCGGGAATTGAGAAGATTATGAATCCACGTCCGAAATGTATAGATGAGAATTATGTAGGAAGTGGGAAGCTTCAAGGAAAAGCTGCACTGATTACAGGAGGAGACAGCGGAATTGGAAGAGCGGTAGCGATCGCTTTTGCAAAAGAGGGAGCGAATATAGCGATTGCGTATTTAGATGAGCATGAAGATGCAGAGGAAACGAAGCGTTGGGTTGAAGCGCAAGGCGTAAAGTGTTTTTTATTTCCAGGAGATGTAAGTGAAGAGCAGCATTGCCAACAAGTTGTAACAGAGGCTGCCACGCAATTGGGAGGGTTACATATTGTTGTGAATAATGTTGCGCAGCAATATCCGCAGCAAGGCTTAGAATTTATTACAGCAGAGCAGCTGGAAAAGACATTTCGAATTAATATCTTCTCGTATTTTTATATAACAAAAGCGGCACTTGCTCATTTAAAACAAGGTGATGTCATTGTGAACACCGCTTCCATTACGGCGTATGAAGGAAATGAGCAGCTCATTGATTATTCGGCAACAAAAGGAGCGATTGTCTCTTTTACACGTTCATTGGCAAAATCTTTAGTTCCAAAAGGTATTCGAGTTAACGGCGTTGCGCCAGGACCAATTTGGACACCGCTTATTCCATCAAGTTTCGATGAGAAAAAAGTATCTGAATTTGGCAGCAATGTTCCGATGAAACGGCCAGGACAACCGTATGAAGTAGCACCGGCTTATGTATATTTAGCTTCAAATGATTCTACTTATGTTTCGGGACAAATCCTACACGTTAACGGGGGCGTAATTGTTAACGGTTAGGATACTCTCGTGCTGAACGGTGTCGAAGGGTCTTTAAACTGTGTCGAATCGCTGATATTTTTGAGAGCGCATAAAAAGAGACTGATCGTAAAGATCAGTCTCTCATTCATAAGAATTGAATTTATAGTAAAAACTAAATGAACCATAGTATTTTCATGGTGAGATTTTGAGGGGAATATAGAGGTGACATTGATGAAAAAAGCATGTTCACTTGCATTATTATTTCTTTTCTTTTTTTTATGGGTACCAATTGCTTTTGCTGAGAAGGCAGATCATTTATTGCTTATAAATTTAGCAACAAATCAATTATCTTTTTTTGAAGATGGAAACTATGTACGAACTTTTCCTATTACAACAGGCAGGAAAAACACGCCTACACCAGAAGGAACATTTTGCATTATTAATAAATATAAAAATAAAGAATATCATCGAAAAAATATTCCAGGTGGTGCACCTAATAATCCACTTGGTACTAGATGGATGGGCTTAAATAAAAATGAATATGGAATTCATGGGACAAATCGTGAATGGACGATTGGCAGACGTGAGTCGAACGGATGTATTCGTATGTATGATCGAGATATTCAATGGTTGTATGAGCGAATTCCATTACAAACGAGGGTAATTATTACTCATTTTCATACATCTCCTGAATATGCAGCGCATCAATTTGGATACCGGGTTGTCAGCTGGAACGGACGTATGCTAGAGGAAGAGCAGATTGGGAAGATTACAACGATCGATCAGACGAAAATATATTGGCAAGAGCCGAACGGACAATTTACAGAAATTCAAACAGTATTACCGAATGAAGTATATCCTGTGTATTCGCAAGGAAAGAAAGGATTTTATTATATAGGGAATAATTTATATATTATGGATGAAAAAGAAACGACAGTAAAGTATGAGCAAGTTCCTTACTCCGTATTAAGCAATATATATAAACGAAAATACGAAGTAAAGTAAAGGATACCGTTTGGACATGGTATCCTTTTTTCATCCCGCATTAACTGGAAGTAAGATCCTCCACTTCAAGATTCAGAGAGAAACGAGGAAGATAGGTGGGAGATGAAAAAACTCTCCACTGATGGAAGTTTCATTTTATATCGCATCTGAATTCTTCCTTGAATAGAATGTTGTAAAAGTGAGGGGGAATATGCAATGGAAAAGGAAGACGGTAAATTTGCATTTAAAATTTTTTTAATCGCATTGTGTTTATTTGTTATATATTTGTTTATTTCATTTATCTTTTCTATGTACATTCCGTATATAGACTTATTGTTATTAGTGGGATTTGTATGGGCATTTGTTGAAGCGAGAGAGTGTGAAGATAGTATATATCGCCGGATTACATTGGGAGGAACGGCTTTTATTCTTATTGTATATATTGCAATGATGCATGATGTTTGGAAGCAAGGGTTTATTTGGATATAAGAGTGTACGATGATAAAGGCGAAAAAGAAAGCCCATCTCATGTAGTGTGATGAGATGGGCAGCGGTTTAATATTTTGGCTGAAATGTATGGCAACATGTTTCTACACTTGTTGTTGCCGAACTCTCTATCATCTGTCCAGATAAGATTGAATTTGTAAATGACTCGTTCTCTGAATGTATAGACTCTTGAGAGTCAGGTTGTACGAAGATGGCATTTGCTTGACAAAAGTTACCTTGTCCCCAAAATGAGCAGTTAGAGACAGAGCATCGTACTTCTGGCATAGGATCCCCCTCCTTATACAAATAGTGTGAGGTTTTTGGGCACACTTCATGTATACAGGAAGTTTCCTTTTCTTGTTACTTTTTATTTTGGGTAAACCACTTTTTAAATTCGTCTTTCGGTTGTTCTCCTTCAATACGGCTTACTTCTTTACCTTCTTTAAAGTGGATGATAGTTGGTGTACCTGTAATTTTAAATTCATCCCACACAGCCTTTGGTTCATTTTCTAAGTCGATAACTTTCATATCGATGTTCATATCTTTTGCCATTGGAACGATAATTGGTGATACTTTATGGCAGTGTGAACAGCTTGTTTGGTAGAAGTATAGCGTTTGATCTTTCTTTTCTTGTATGCTTTTTCGAATATCGTCTAGAGAAATTTTATTTGTGTAGTAATCTGTTTTGGTTTCTTCTTTTTGTTCTATGTTTGATACAGCAAAAATAGCGATTAATAAAGCGATGACAATACCGCCGAAAAGAAACATTTTCTTCATTATTTCATCTCCTTATTTGTCTTTAGTAAAAGAAAACTACAAATTGAAATCATTACAAACGCAATTAGTGCTAAAAATGGAATTGTGACGAAGCCGAACCAATTAATATACTGTCCTGTACAAGGAACTCGTCCGCATATTGTACCGGCTTCTGAGAAAGCAGGAATTTTCTGAATGGCATAATGGTATAGCGATATACAAGCGCCGATGCTTGCGATTGGAAAAGAATATGTGGCAATGCGGTAATCTTTGCGTGCCACTGCAATTCCAAGCAGTAACACAAATGGATACATAAAAATACGTTGGTACCAACATAATGCACAAGGTTCAAATTTCATAATTTCGGAAAAATATAAGCTTCCGAGTGTAGCAATAAATGAAGTTCCCCAAGCGGTAAATAACAGAGCTTCTTGTTTTTTTTCGCGGTCCATTTTTTATACCTCTCTTATAATAGTTACATACAAAATTATAGTATGAGGAGGAGGAAAAAAGAAAGCAAAACATTCGACAAAATAAAAGTTTTTTACGCTGAAAACTCGGGAATAAAAAAACAAGGTGATATACACCTTGTTTTTCATTGGATTTTAATGGTTTACAGCTTTCGTTGAATTCATAAAAAAGTCGTAAATTGCTTCTTTATTTTTGTGTGGATCAAGTTCTAATACTGCCCCGGCATGTTCGTATGTTTTTGGTTCATATCCATTTGCTATTGGAATTCGCATCGTTTTCACTTTTTCGATAGGATGAACGAGAACGTTACTGCCAAGTGAGAATAGCATTTGAGTATCCATACTAGTTTGAATATAAGGGAGAAGGTCTTGTACCATCATAGGTAATTGGAAGACTCCGTCTACGGATTGCACTTTTTCGGTAAAGGCTTTTTGCAATGCTTGTAGTACTTCTTGCTGGCGCTGTACACGTCCAAAGTCGCTTTCAGCATCATGACGGAAGCGTGCATATTTTAATAATTCTTTTCCGTGTAATCGCTGAGAACCAGGTTGTACATGTAATCCCATATCGTTGATGATTGTCTGTGTTACATTTACGGCAATTCCTTCTGGAGCAACGGTATCTACAATTTTTTCAAATGCGGCAAAGTCGATGGTAACGTAATGGGATACATCGATTCCAAAATTATGTTGGATAGTTTTTCGTAATAATTCAGGACCGCCATAATAGTAGGCGGCATTAATTTTATTATACTTTTTATCGTATGTAGGAATCTCTACGTAGCTATCGCGCATAATAGAAGCAAGCTTGACCGTTTTTTCTTGTTTATTATATTGTGCAATCATAATCGTATCAGCTCTAGCTTGTGCTTCCCCGCGTGAATCGCTTCCAATTAGGAGTACATGAAGTAATCCTTGTTCGTTTTTCACTCCTTGAAACTTAGGCGGTGTTTGTTTTGGTGATTTTTGACAACCAATGATCAATAGTACGATAAGTAAAAGTAAGTAAATGTGTTTTTTCATACCATCACGTCCGTTTGCTTAATGTTCATAATATGCATTATGAACAATAGCTTGGCAAAATATACAAAAACGCTACCCCGGTGCATAGGGATAGCGTCTTATCATAGTAGGAGCTCCATTCGTTTTATATGTTGTGATTTACATATGGATTTGTTCTGTATATGTTTTCTGCGTAGCATGATCAATATATTGAAACAAAAGTTGAAGCTGTTTGTCAATTTCTGATAAATCTTTGCCGTATTGATACGCATGTAGGAAGTGTTCAATTCGTTTCGAAAACAACTGATCTTCTGTTTGTACCATAAGTACAAGCAGTTTCTCCCAATTACAGCAATATGTGTAATAAAGAGCCTTATCGTAGTCGGTGTATGTGTGCATTGTGTGCCTCCTTTAATGAGGAGTTATATATAGTGTGTGACAGAAAAAAAGAAATACACTTGAAAGAATTTGTTAACAGTGCGATGGAATTAATGAGGCTTTACATAAAAAAACGAGGGAGATAATTCCTCGTTTTTCTTTCGTTTAAATGGGGAATATTTTAATACATCAAAAAAATTTATTTTACGATTTTGGCATTGGAGTAGGTGTTGGTTTTGCATATCCTTCTTTATATTTATTATCAATGTATTTTCGAATTTCAAGCGGCGATTTACCTTTTTCTTTTAATCTTGCTGATTCTAGTGCAATCTCTAGGCAATTTACACAAGTTGTTGCGTGAGAATCCCAAACAACTTGACCATCTTTTTTGATTTCACGAATAAAGCAGTTTTTATTGCTTTTATGTCCCGCGCTCTCACCGCATCCGCAGTAGCATGGAATCCATTGAAGTAATTCAGCGTGCTGTCCTGCCACATCGTAAACTTTTTTAATTTGTGCATCATGTTCAGATAAGAAAGAAGGAAGTGTATCGATTCCTTTTGTTGTTTCGGCAATATCTCTTTGCTCTTCTGTATGATGTTTATGTGATGAGCTCGTTTCTTTTGCTGGTTGTTTTTGTTCCGTATTGTTGCAGCCTATCATTGTAAATGTAAGTATTCCCGTCATACAACATAACAAAAGCGGCTTTTTCATTGGCATCCCCCTTTATTTTCACTTTACTGAAATTGTAACAGTTTCCTCAATTATTTCCTACGAGAAATGGACAGGTATTAAACATATATTAAGCGTAGCTCAATTTTAGAAGTAAAAAAGAAGGAGCGAATATACACTCCTTCCTTATTTTGCTTTTTTCACTTTTATTTCAGCTTTTAATTTCTTCATTTCAGCTTTTATATCCTCTTTTTTCACATTTAATTTTTCAGCAATTTGTTTTACATTCATACCGTCTTTCTTCATTTTTAAAACGTCATTTAAAGGTGTGTTACTCTTTTGTGAAATAATGTTGAGCGCAGCAAGCTGGAATAAAGATACTTCATAGTCACGCATTGTTTGTTTCACTTGGTCTGGCGTTGATTTTTGCATGTCTGCTACTTTTTGAAACAATTTTGCTTTCATCTCTTTACTCATATGATGTTTATGTAGTTTCTTCGCATCAACGCCGAAGTGCTGCGCAGTTTCTTTCCATACTCGTTTTTGTTTATAGTAGTCTAATACAGTGTTAATATCTTTGCCGCTTAACTTTGCGATGCGAGCCGCTTTCCAAATTTCATGCTTTTGATAGCCTTTTTCTGTTAATGATTTGTATTGCTCTTCAGAAATAAATTTGTGGTGTTTCGTTTCTTGTTTCGTTTCTGCTCGTGAGTTATCCGTAGAAGCGTATGCAGTTAGCGATGTTGCTCCGCATAATAATGATACCGCTAACATTCCTGTTACTAGCTTTTTCTTCATGTTCTATCACTCCTATATGTAGTTGATTGCTTTTGTTATAGCTTATCCAAAAAGTATGACAAAACTATGAACAAATTATGTTTTATATAAGTACAAATTGAAAAAATGACGTCAAAAACCCTTTCTTTTTAGGGAGGACGAGAGCATCTGGCCATGTATAGTAGCGGTCAGGGCCCTTTCCTGCCACGTGCAAGGATTAAAACAAAGGGAGAAAGCAAGTAGCGTTCATGTTTTGTTAGGCATAGCAGCGACTTATATGTTGAAAATTTAAAATAGATTTATCCCGCATTAACGGGCAGTAAACCCCCACCTCAAGATTGAGAGAGAATCGAAGAAGATAGGTGGGGGATAACTGCCCGTAAAAGCCCGATTGGTGAGGGCTTTCCATCAGTGGGGATGAAGAAAACCCCCGCTGATGGAAGTTTCACTTTATATGTATGTACGAAAAAAGAGAAGTAGCAAGTTGTTTCTATATGATAAGAGTTTTAAAATGAAGAAAAAGATTTCAATGAATGGAGAAGATGCTGCGATGCATGTATTAATTGTAGAGGATAATGAGAGTGTGTGTTCCATGCTTGAAATGTTTTTTTTGAAAGAAAACTTTCAAGTAACATTTGTCGTAGATGGCTTAGAAGCATATGCATTGGTTCAAAAGAAAGAATGGGATTTGCTTATTATAGATTGGATGATTCCAGGGATGGATGGTATAAAACTATGTAAAAAAATAAGAGAAAGCAGTGACGTTCCTATCATTATGTTAACAGCAAAAGATAGCGAAGCAGATCAAGTGCTAGGGTTAGAAATTGGGGCAGATGATTATGTTACGAAGCCGTTTAGCCCGCTTGCATTAATCGCAAGGATGAAGGCAGTTGTTCGTCGTTTATCTAAAAAACAGGTGAAAAGTGAAACGAATCATTTTCATATTAATGAAGAAACGAGAGAAGTATTTTTAGACGGCGAGAAAGTGAATAATTTAACGCCAAAAGAATTTGAATTACTCCTCTTTTTTACGAAGCACCCACGCCAAGTATTTCGAAGAGAGCAGCTCTTAGAACGCATTTGGGGATATCAATTTTACGGAGATGAACGAACGGTGGATGTACATATTAAACGGCTTCGTAAAAAAATTAGGACTGACTCGCATATATGGATTCATACTGTATGGGGCATCGGTTACAAATTTGATGAAGTGGTAGCTGTCTGTGAAAAGGATTAAATATTTTTATAAGTTATTGTTTAGTTACATTTTTGTTTTACTTGTTGCCTTTATTCTATTAAGCGTCATGTTTTTAAGTTTAGCTGAAAATCTTGCTTATGAAACAAAGGTAGAAGAGCTTACTTCTTATGGGACTAAAATTATTGATGAGCTTGAAAAAAAGGAAATGGATGTTCATGTTGTGAAATTGAAACATTTTTCTAGTCTATTACGTGCACGTGACACAAAGTTTTTCATCTTTAATGAAAAGGGAGAAATTACGCAATCACCCGTTCATGTAAAGAAAAATCCATTGTTAAGCGAGGCGGAATGGAAGAAAATTCAACATGGTGAAACATTGAAAATAAAACGAGACGTGAACAGATTTGAACAGCCTGTATCAATTGTTGCGATTCCATATATGAGAAATGGTGAACTGCAAGGAGGTGTGATGTTAACGTCTCCCATTCACAGTACACTTGAAATTATTACAGAATTAAATCGTTATTTATTAATTGCAGCAGGTGTTACGTTTCTAATTGTACTCGTAGTCAGTATTTTTTTCTCGCGCTCTTTAGTAAAACGGGTGCAGCGCCTTCGCAAGGCAAGCGCAATGATTGCAAAAGGTCAGTATGATGTACATATTCCTATTGGACAATATGATGAAATTGGTTTGCTCGGAAACGATTTTAATAATATGGCACAGCAACTTCAGAAAGCACAGACAGAAATCAATCGTTTAGAAAAGCGAAAACGTCAATTTATTGCTGATGTTTCCCATGAATTAAAAACACCGCTCACGACAATTAATGGTTTAGTAGAAGGGATGAAGAATGATCTCATTCCAGAGGAGAAAAAGCAGCGCTGCTATGAAATGATGGAACAAGAAACGAAGCGATTGATTCGCCTTGTTAATGAAACGTTAGACTATGAAAAAATTCTTTCAAATGAAATTACACTTCAAAAAGAAGAAATTGACGTAAAGGAAATCTTTGAAGTCATTAGTGAACAATTAGAACTGCAAGCAGAAGAAAAAGGAAATAAAATTGAAATCGATGTCCCGGCTCGTTTATTTGTTTACGCTGATTATGACCGGTTGCTTCAAATTTTACTGAACATTACCAAAAATAGTCTGCAATTTACAGAGAACGGAACGATTCTATTACGAGGAAAAGAAGAAGGACAAACAATAAGTATTGAAATTACAGATACAGGAATAGGAATGAAGCAAGAAGAAGTCGCTGCCGTGTGGTCGCGTTTTTATAAAGCGGATGCTTCTAGAACGAATAGCTATGGTGAATTTGGATTAGGGTTATCGATTGTCAAGGAACTTGTGAAACTGCACGATGGAACGATTGAAGTAACGAGTGAACAAGATAAAGGAACAACGTTTATCATACGTTTTCTCAGGTCATAAAAATCGTCTTACATAAAGTAAGGCGATTTTTTGTTACGTCAGGAAAAGGATTTAATCGCTTCTATACATGTCCATAAAGTGAAACTTCCGTCAGTGGGGGGCTTACTGCCCACGAATAGCGGGATAAAAAGAAAAGAGTTTTTTTGTATTAAATATTGATTTATATAAGGAAACTAACTTATAATTGAAATTGATAATCTTTATCAACTAAAAGAGTATACATATAGATATAAAATGATGAAGGAGAGGAAAAGATGACAACTTATACTTCCATCGCAACTGTTGTGAAAGAAAGAAGATCAATTCGGACATTTATAAATAAAGTAGTAGAAAAAGAATTATTGATTGAATTATTAAATGATGCAACGTGGGCACCGAATCATAAACACCGCGAGCCGTGGCAATGTAAATTATTTATGGGAGACGGCCGCAAAACATTTGTAAACGCTGTTTTAAGCTCATTTTCAGCAGAGGAAAGAGAAAAACGCGGAAAAATGCTAACAGAACGGTTTATGAATACACCAGCTCAAATCGTTGTTTATATGGATGAAGACCCGCGCCAAGTACAGCGTGATGAAGACTATGCTGCTGTATGTGCATTTATACAAAACTTTCAGCTTCTAGCTTGGGAACATCAATTAGGAACTGTTTGGAAAACGGGCGGACTCATTTACAATCCTGATTTTATGAAAACAATTGGTTTAACGAAAGGACACAGAATTGTTGGTATTTTACATGTTGGATATTTTGATAAAGTACCAGAAGGAAAAGAGCGTACGCCGATTACGGAGAAGCTAGAGATTATTGAAGGATAACAAAGAAGGATGCATGAGCATCCTTTTTTTTGTTATGCGAGTTCTGCTGGAAGAGTGAACGTTCCATCGTTATGTTGATGTAATGTGTAGACGTGTGTAATCGCACTTGTATGTATGGCACCGTAAATGTGCGGATATCGTTCACCGTTTGCAGCTAATTCGTACTTAATTTCTGCTTGTACACGTTCGGCATCAATCGCTAACAATACAAGAGAAGGTTTTGACGCAAAATGTTTATGAGCAACTCGTAATGATTGATGAAGAAATGAGCAGTGAATGAAGCCTTCATCGTGTAAAGAAGGTTCGACAATTGCTCCTGTTTCCTTTGCATTCTCCCATGCTTGTACTGTCATAACTTTCATGATTGTTTTCATAGTATTGTCCCCTTTGTAATGACTGTTTTCCTAAAGAAAATTTTACATGTTTTTCAAGTTAATCGCATCTAAAAGATAAAATAAATAGAGGTAGTTTCTTTAATCTTCATGAAAGCTTGCTTCTATTCATACACTTTCATAAGGGAAGGTGTAAGGAGGGAAAAGAGATGAGAAGCAGTGAGGAGCAAGCATTGCAATATGCAATTGCGGAAATTACGGAAATCGCGACAGGATTTGGGTTAGATTTTTATCCGATGCGTTATGAAATTTGTCCAGCAGATATTATTTATACATTCGGTGCCTACGGGATGCCAACACGCTTTTCACATTGGAGTTTTGGAAAACAATTTTATAAGATGAAACTTCATTATGATTTAGGACTGAGTAAAATATATGAGCTCGTAATTAACTCTAATCCGTGCTATGCATTTTTATTAGATACAAACTCACTCATTCAAAATAAACTTATTGTTGCTCACGTATTGGCGCATTGTGACTTCTTTAAAAATAATATTCGGTTTTCTAACACAAAACGGGATATGGTGGAAAGTATGGCAGCAACTGCAGAGAGAGTAAAAATTTATGAACATAAATACGGAAAAGCAGAAGTCGAAACGTTTTTAGATGCAGTGTTGGCTATTCAAGAGCACATTGATCCTTCACTTATGAGACCAAAGTTTTCGTGGAGTGCAGATAATCAAGAAGAGGAAAAACAAACAAGAAAGGCTCCTACGCCATATGATGATTTATGGAACTTAGAGAATCGAAATAAGAAACGTGAATTACCTAATGCACGGAAGAAAAGAAAAATTCCGCCGCAACCAGAAAAAGATTTACTTCTCTTTATTGAAAAATACAGCCGCGAACTAGAAGAGTGGCAGCGCGATATTTTAACGATGATGCGTGAGGAAATGCTGTACTTCTGGCCGCAGCTTGAAACAAAAATCATGAATGAAGGCTGGGCTTCGTATTGGCACCAACGCATCCTCCGCGAAATGGACTTAAGCTCAGATGAAGCCATTGAATTTGCGAAGCTAAACGCAGGAGTCGTGCAGCCGTCAAAAACAAGCATTAACCCGTACTACCTCGGTATCAAGATTTTTGAAGACATCGAAGAACGCTATAACAATCCGACAAAAGAAATGATACGCCAAGGCGTAAAACCAAACTCAGGAAGAGAAAAAATCTTTGAAGTGCGCGAAATTGAATGGGACGTATCATTCCTGCGAAATTACTTAAACAAAGAACTTGTCATGCGCGAAGATATGTATTTATTCCAGCGCCAAGGAAAAGATTATAAAGTCATTGATAAAAATTGGGAAAATGTTCGTGATCAGCTAGTCAATATGAGAACAAACGGTGGATTTCCGTATTTAGTTGTCGAAGATGGGGACCATTTAA
This sequence comes from Bacillus sp. NPDC077411, assembly GCF_044543425.1. NCBI lineage: Bacteria > Bacillati > Bacillota > Bacilli > Caryophanales > Bacillaceae > Bacillus > Bacillus sp. NPDC077411. The sequence continues at coordinate 36,110 of NZ_JBITWA010000033.1, forward strand.
AGAATGGCGAATTGTACATTAAGCATTGTTATGAAGGAATTGAACTGGATTTAAAATATTTAGAGAAAGTATTGCCATACGTTTATCAAGTATGGGGAAGAACGGTGCATATGGAGTCTACTGTAGAAAATAAGAGTGTTGTGTTTTCATATGATGGGAAGATGGTGCATCGGAAGTATGTGTGAGGGCCGCTGGAATTAGCGGCTTTTTTATATTGAATGGAGATTTGGTTCTAGGGATGGCGGTGTTTTCGTAGAGAATTATTTTTTACTTTTATTAGCAATTAGAAGATAAAGTAGTGAACAGTTGGTTCTATAATATTTCTAAAGATGAATATTATAGTAGAATTAAAAAGGTAAAAGAAAGTTCTGGACAGTTTAGTTAAATGAACTAACAAATTACATAAATAACTGGAGAGATTCAAATGAGTCACGTAGGAACATATAAGATAGATATCACACCACCCTTAGGTATCGACTTCATTGGATACCACAGAGAAACAGGGATTCGTAATATTGATGAACAAATTTATGCAACAGTATATGTGTTTGAAAGTAGTGAAACAAAGACCGTATTTATAAGCATTGATAACATAGGGATGTTAATAGAAGATACTGTAACAATTCGGGAGCAAATCGCAAATGAGTTGAATGTTCCATTTGAAAACATAATGGTTGTATATACTCATACCCATTCTGGTCCCGAAACAGCTGGTGATGATGAGTTAGTAACGTCTTATAAAACGATCCTAATCAATAATGTAGTAAGAGCTGCTGCTATTGCAAATGACAATATGCGACTATCTGAAGTTGGGTGGAACGTTACAACAGGTGAAATAGGAGTAAATCGAAGAGAGAAAACATCTGATGGTAAAGCAAAAATGGGTGTTGATGTAAATGGGGTTGTGGATAAACGAATCGGTGTTTTAGCAATCAGAAACGACCAAACAAAGGACTTAACTGGGATTATTGTATTTTGTACAGCGCATCCAAATGTTTTAAAGGGAGATAGTGATAGATTATCAGCTGATTATCCAGGTTTGACTAGGGAAATTCTCGAACAAACACTTAATTGTCCTGTAACAATTGTTCAGGGGGCCGCGGGAAATGTGAATGCAAAATATCGTGGTTCAATGGAAGCATTAAAACAAATGGCCTACATAGTAAGTGGAAATGTCTTAACGATGTTGCCAACTATTACTTACAACTCAATTTTAAAGTTGAAAACTATTTCAAGCACATTACAAATGAAATTAAACGATATTCCTGAACCTGATGGAATAAAGCGGATGGCGCAATTAGCTGAAACACATTGGGGTGTAAATACTGACGAATGGCTTACGAGCATGTTAGATAAATACAAACGAAATATAAGACAGTTAACAATAGATTTAGAAATTCAGTTATTGCAAATTAATGAAGGTTCGTTTTCTGGCATACCAATGGAACCATTTTCAGAAACAGCTCTAGAGATTAAAGAACAACTGAATAACGAACTCGCTTTTTTTGGTGGTTATACGAACGGTTATCTTGGTTATTTACCTACAAAAGAAGAATATAGATACGGAGGGTATGAAGTAGAACTAAATCCTGTGGTATATGGACCGGTTACAAATATATGGATGCCTCCAGAAGAGAATACTGCTGAGCTTGTAATGGAGAAAGTTTTGGAACTATATAATTCTTAAAACTTTTATAATGAAGCACAGCAGGTTTATAGATTAAGAACTTGGAAATAATCCAAGCTCTTTATTTATAGGCCTAATAAAGATAATTCTTGTTTTTGGTTCATATTCATAAAAAGCACGTTACTATTCTTATTAACATAAGAGAATAGTAACGTGCTTTTAACTTCAAAAATAGTCTAAATCCTTAAGTTGATGGATGTGGGGCAGCACTCCAATATGCTTGGATTAAAATCATTGCAAACAGCTAAAAAAGTGATTGCTGGAATAGAAGTTATGCATATGATCAAAAAAGGACAAACTCCTCAAGGTGAGAAGCCTGTCCAAAAACATATATATATATAAATCCAATTTGTTTTTTTACATATAGATTGCTACTATGAAAAAAGGAACCTGCATTTGTTTGCTCTTTTTGGTTTTCGCTGCGCATGTGGCAGAAATAGGCCCTGACCGATTCTATGCATGGCCAGTTGCTCTTGCCCACCGAAAAAGAAAAGGGTTTTATGTTGGTTTTTCAATTTGCATCTATATATCTTATCCACTAGGAATCTTTCAATAGTGAATTAGAATAATGACTTAATACTTGCTAGAACAGTAAGTATCCCTATAATAATGACAAATAC
>NZ_JBITWA010000034.1:0-29805 GCF_044543425.1 Bacillus sp. NPDC077411
AAGAAAATTTTATCGAACTCTCTTCGCTTTTTTCTGCATGTACTGTAATACTAGAGATACTTGATGTAAGTGTTAATGAAAACATTGCTGAAAGTGCAATCACAAACTGTTTTTTTTTCAAATTCCTTCCCCCCTTATTTTTTTCTATCACTTCTTTCACTATACAACAAAGTGACAGAAAATTCAGTTTTTGAAAAAGGCGAAGACTTGAGAAATTCGTAATATTTTCTCTTATATAATTCATAAGATTTTTCTAATCCAACGTTGTATTTCTGATGTATTAGCCACATATTTTAAAAGCGCTACCTCTGTCAATCTTTTGTTTACCCCACGTTTATTTCCTATTAAAAAGCCTAATTTCTCAATTTATTGTAGAGAAATTAGGCTTTTTTCATCACTCCATTAAAGCGCCCTATAGTTTAATGACTTGATTTACTGATTATATCTTCAATCATTCACTTTGAACTATATAGATATAGTTTTGGTTGCAACTGTTTGTTGAAATGCCTTATCATGCTCAACAATAACCATTGTAGGATTAAATTGTTGAATAAGCTCTTCAATCTGCATACGCGAATAAATATCAATAAAATTTAATGGTTCATCCCATATATATAAATGAGCTTTTTCACATAAACTTTTAGCGATAAGCAACTTTTTCTTTTGTCCACCAGAATAATGAGATATATCTTTCTCAAATTGAATTCGGTCAAAATCCATCTTACGTAGGATGGATTTAAATAACGTCTCATCGATCTCGTGCTCTTCAATAAAGTCCGATAACGATCCCTTCAAATGAGAAGTATCTTGTTGGACATAGGAAATGATGAGTCCTGAACCTAAATTAACTGAGCCTATATGCTGTATTGGATGTCCTAGAATTAGTTTTAGGATACTACTTTTCCCGCTTCCATTCTTTCCATCAAGTACAATTCGGTCCCCTCGTTCAACTATGAAGCTAATTGGTTCATTTACTATTTGGTCATCATACTTAACAGACACATCAGCCAAAACAACCAATTCATTTGACTGAAATTTCAATTGTTCTAATTTTAACGACTCAGTTTTCTCCACATTTTTTAGTAATTTTGACTTTTCTTCAATAGCTTTTTGTTGCCTTGATTCAAGGTTCTTCGCTCTCTTCATCATCTTGGCCGCTTTATGTCCTACAAAACCCTTATCTAACTTAGATCCTGAATTCCTTGTTCCATTTTTGGAAGCTTCCACTTGATGAGACCAACCTGCCGAACGCTTTGAAGACTGTTTTAATCTCCCTATGTCTTTTTGTAGACGCTCATTTGTAGCCTCTTCGTGTTCCTGCTGTCTATCAAAATTTAACTTCCAAGATGAATAGTTACCACTTTGAACTTCAATATTTGCTCTATTTATAGATAAGATATGGTCAACGCATCCATCTAAAAAGATTCTGTCATGTGAAATTAAAATAAACCCTTTTTTCTTCCTTAGATAATCAGAGACCATCTTTCGTGCATCAGTGTCTAGATGATTTGTTGGCTCATCAATTAATAGAAATTGACCCTCATTCAAAAACAGTGCAGCAAGCAACACCTTTGTTTGTTCTCCATTTGATAATGTTTTAAATGGTCGATACATGGCCTCGGCATCAACATTTAAATAGGATATTTCCCGCAGAAATTCCCAATCTTCTGCTTGGGGACAAATTTCTTCAAGGATTTCATGAGTGAACCTGTTCTTATCCGAAACTGGGTAAGGGAAATAATTAAATTCTACCGAAGAAGTGATTTTCCCACTATACTCATAATTACCTAATAATAAATTAAAGAATGTCGTTTTACCTCGTCCGTTTCTACCAATAAACCCCAGTTTCCAATCCGTATCTATTTGAAAGTTTACACCTTCAAAAATATTATCAAAGCTACCTGGGTATGAAAAAGTTAAGTCTTGAACTTTTATCATTGACATAATAATTCCTCCTTTATATATCAACACTTTTCATATAAAGTCGGAATATCCATCAATTTTTTTAATTCCTCTATATAAGTTTGATGGATATTAACGACTTATATAGAGCATTACATGTGTAACAATAGTGTCTGAATTACTCATTTTTTTCTCTCCTTTATTTGTTAGGTTACAGTTACCGATTAATAAATATCAACTTACCTATAAGAGAATAAAAAAATCCTCCCAATTTGTAATCGGAAGGATTAGTATTTCACTTATACTTAATAAGTTCTTATTAATCATTGGAATCATGACAAATAAAGTATGAACTGATTTATAAAAATGGATAGACTAACCCTATATTTTGTAGTTTGAAGTTATTAATTTCAAATTAAAATATAAATTAGTTAATCATTATTCATCCATCAGTCCTCTCATAATTCTATTTTTAGAGTAACATTCTTTTTTATGGAATGCAATATCACAATCATCTTCACCTCAAATTATTGCTAACTACTTCTTTAGAATCAACAATGTATATTCCTTATTTCTTTTATAAAACCATAAATTACTTCTAGTTTTTTGCGAAGATGCCCATAGCCTTTTTTAATATCACATTTTCTTCTTCTAAGTCTTGTAATCGTTTCTGTAATTCATGCATGGCTTGATCTTCTGGTTTTAGGTTTTCACTTCCTACAAATCCAGCTTCCTGCTCCTCATGATACTTCTTGACCCAGTTACTTAATGTTTGATTCGCTATGTCTAATTCCCGAGCTACTTCTGCTCCTTTTCTTCCTTCTTCTATCACTAACTTTACTGCATAAAGTTTGAACTCTTTATCATATGTTTTTGCCATTACAGACACCCTGTTCTTTTTAGTACGTTTATTATACTAAAAAGAACAGTTTGGCGTATCCATTTTTTAAACTAGCATTAGTTAAATTAGATACAAAGCCTAGTTGAAAAAACAGGGAATCAATGATGCCCTCATTCAGCCTTGTTCTGGACATGCAAGTAGGCAATCACTTGAAGTGTATTCAAAATTAGCTATAAGGTGAGCCCTATGTAGAAAATGGCGAAATCAAAGCTGATGTGGTTGGGAAAGAGAAATACCAAAACATATATATGTTAGATAAATAGAGGCTCCTTCTGTGTACATGTACACACGTATTATTCTATATGGGGTATATGAGCAAATCTAACTTTATTTGGATCTAACTTTGCGTTTATAACTTTGACCTTTACAGAATAGGCAGCTTCTTCTAGAGAATTTATAGGGGCCGAAAATGGTTGGAAAGTTGAATGATTATGATTAGGGATAGTGGCACTTGTTACATACGATAAATCACCTAGTAAATTATAAAACTCAAATACTACATGGCTTGATTCTTGTTCAGTAGATGAACTTAAATCAACAATCCCAATAAGAGTATTGAAATAAGTGTAGTATCTTATTGGATTCCCATCATACAGCCAAAACTCACTTTCATTTATGGATGATTTTTCATTGTTAACTTGAGCGGAAACTGTATTCTGAACAGGACTATGAAATACATTAAAGACTAGAAATCCTATACTCATTACCAGAATAAGAATTCTTTTCTTCATTTTAACCACCCCTATAATTACATTTTTTAACAATTTAATAATACAAATTTTCCTCTAAAGTGTAAATGATTATTTTTTCATTGGAATAGCCCGCCTAATATCGTAGGTGAGCCTTAAGGCTTAATGCCAAGGTTCTTGCTATGAACCGCAAAGTAAACTCTTTAAATCACATAAAATGATAAGATTCGTTACCAAAAACCCATAATTTTTGTAACTAATTTAATCTTGATTAAGGTACTTGGTATCACTGGTATACGATATTACCAAAAATGATTACCATAAACCCTTTCAAAAAGTGTAAGATGCACTTTTTATAACTTCATTGAATTTTACTTTGTGGTCTATGACAGCAACCTTGTCACTACCCCTATAAAAAAGATGTACCGTTTTGAATAAAGTTATACCGTTTATAAAAAAATTGCGCCGTTATACCCCTTTAACTAATCTAAAGGGGTATATTTATAATAAAAAGGAAAAGAACACCTGGAATTGAAAGGTCGATTAAGGAACTGTTGAGTGACAATAAGTTGTTTCGTTAAAGGGTCATATTGTTGAAAATGAACCAGGAATAAAAATCAAAATACATAGTTAAGGAAGTGGATGGATGAATTTATTAACTTTGACTGAGGAATTTTTTAATTATGTAAGGGAGTTTTTACTTTTAAGATTTATACTATTTGCTTTGATCCTCATGACTTTTTCCTTTGTCATAAACCGTATTATTGATTGGTTCTTTAGGAAGTCAAGCTTTTTTGATGAAGAAGTAGAACAGACGATTCAAAGTGTAATTCGATCAATTTTTAGGTATGGAATTTTAATCAGTCTTGTTTTTTATCTAATTAGTCAATTTGTAGATATAAAAGGTATTCTTGCAGGTGCAGGAATTGCCGGAGTTGTCGTCGGTTTTGCTGCACAACAGATGTTAAAAGATGTTATATTAGGGTTCGCAAGATTAACGGACAAAGAGTTTCGTGTCGGCGATTTTGTTACTTTTAACGGAACAAGTTCAGGTACTATTGAAGAAATCAGTATTCGCTTTATGCAAATTCGTGAATGGTCGGGAAAACTCCTTACCATCCCACATGGAGAGATTAGAACGATACAAAATTTTAATAAAGGCTGGATGCGGGTTATTGAACGGATTACGGTAAGTTATCAGGAAGATCCTGCAAGAATAAAGGAACTGTTAGAAAAAGTATGTGTTATCTGCAATGAAAAATTGGATCAAAGCCTATATAGGATAGAGGACGAAATTGTTGAATCTTTTCAATATATTGGTGTTACAGACTTAAATCCAAATTTTAAATATGTTGGGTACGAATTTTGTATTATAGGTTTGGTTAAACCTGAGGAGTACTTTGAAACTTCCAGGCGAATAAGGTTTGAACTAATGTCTATATTCCATGAGAATCAAGTACAAATGCCAGCAGCGAATATGTTCGTTCATACTGAAAAATTACAGCTGGAGAGCAACTTTCACCAAGTAGGTAAAGAAAACTAGCTGATTGCACATTACTTTTGGTTTCTTGTACAATATAAGAAAGAGAAATAGACAGGGAGAGGAAACCCACGTCTACAAAATTAGTAAAAATGGCGTGAAGAAAAAATAAATCCATGGGAAAATATGAGCCATGATTCTTCTTTCCGAACAGCTTATGAAGCTCGTGAGAAATCACTTCTAGATGAACAAGCTAAAATAGCTCATGCGCGAGAAGAAGGTATTCAAAAAGGGAAAAAAGAAGGTATTGAGCAAGGCATTGAACAGGGAAAAATTCAATTAATTCGTGGTATGCATAAAAATGGCATGCCATTAGAAGATATTGCAAAATTTACTGGTCTCAATACAGAAGAAATACGAAAATTACTATTATAATTATATATCATGACAAAAGCTTTGCGAAAACTCCCGCAAAGCTTTTTATTATCCCGTAGAGCCAATTTAAATAACTATAAAAAGCCTTACAGGGGTACAACCGCATGCCCATCAACTTAAGATCCCCCCAATACCTCCAAGTGTAAAAAAACGTTATTCGTTCTAAATAAGTTAGATTAGAAAAAATAACGTTTTTTTGAACATTTCACTTCAAAATAAAATACTTGATTTATTCAACGAATGAAAATCGGCAGTGCTATAACTTGGATAACACGATTTTTAGGATTGGAATGTTATTTTCTGACATGAGTTTGGAAAAGAGTACTTGAAACACTATATTTTTCTTTTTATTAAAAAATTAATTATCTAACAAATTATTAAATCTCTCCTATTTTTAGGGATAAATTACGTGTTATTATTTTTTCAAAACAGAAATAGACTTGATTGTTAACAGGTTTTGACTTGAAAATAACTTCTCCTTTTTTTTCATATCCATATTTCTCGTAGAACTTTTGAGAAGCATCATTTTTTGAAAAAACATCTAAGCGGATACCCATATATTTCCGCTGAGTTGCTAATCCCTCACAAAAATCAAGAACTGCTTTTCCGTATCCATTGCTTTGTTGTTTTGGATGTATACAAAATGAATGTATAACAAGATAAGCTCCTTCAGTATAAGACCATTGGATATTTGACCATTCTATAGGTTGCCATTCATCTAGTACAAAAACTCCAATTAACTCAGTCTTATTTTTTAATACATATAATTCTCTGTTTTCGATTTTCTCAGTAAAATATGACCTGTTTGGATAAGAATCATCCCACTGATATATGTTCCGAGTTTCCAAGTCTAACCTACAATCAAAAAATAATTTTTCTATTTTATCTAGGTTCTTATTTTTTTCTGTTTCTAAAGAAATACTTATTGATTTCATTTTTGCACCTCTATTATCTCAGCTTTTTACATTAATAAGGATGTTTTTAAAGGATTGCAAGGCTCGAGATCCTTTATTTTTTTTATGATGAACAAGATAAATGGACCTTTTCGGCATTGGAAAAACAGATTTAAAAGGAATCTTGACTAGTTCTTTATTTTTAATATATTGACGGGCAACTACATCGGGAAGGAACCCCATCATCTTTTGTTCGAGTAAAATGCGAACATATAAAGTGGTATCATCTACTTCAATTGAGGGGAACATTGTAACTTCTATTTCGTTATGAAACCACTCAATAAAAGGTGTTTCCCAAGGAATATGAATAAATGATGATTTATTCAGCTGTTCTCTGGTTAGCTCCACTATGTCTTCTGTAAATAGCTCAGGGCTACCAACAAGATGAAAAGGCTCTTCAAATAACTTAATATATTCAAGGTCAGGGTGTTGAGGTTTGGAAGGGACAACACAAACGTCAATAATCCCATCCAGCAGTAATTGAAACATTCTCTTAGTATGGCCTGTGTATAGACGGAGTGTATAATTACTATAATCTAGTTTTAACTTTTGTACATATGGTAAAAGGAAATAATGCCAAATAGAAACTAGACTGCCTATAGCAAGTTTTTCATCATAATCAATAAAGCTCTTTGCTACAAACTCCCCGTGTTTTAGTATATCAATTCCCTTTTTAGCGAAGGGGTACAATATAGTTCCAGCTTCCGATAATTTGACCGATCTTGTATCTCGGACAAACAGGAGTTTTCCAATTTGATTTTCCAATTGTTTTATCCTGTTAGTTACAGTTGTTTGTGAAATATTCAGTTTTTCTGCAGTTCGAGTAAAACTATTGGTTTCCGCAAGAGTCATAAAAGTCTCCCAATGTTCATAATTCAAAAATCCATCTTCCTTCCCAATTTATTCATATTACGAATAGATTATATAGTATTTTTTCATTTAACTAAATAGATATTATTATCTATACTATAAATATCTTGATTATAAGTACTATCGAAAAAGGAGGAAAACTGGTGGAATTGAATCCCAAAATTAAATCTATTCTCAATAAAATAAATTCAAAAGAATCTCGTCCTCTACATTTACTTTCTGTTCAAGAAGCACGAGGACAAGTGAAGAATCCTTATTCGACAACACCTGTGAGCCCAAGACTCTCAGGAAATGAACGTGTCACAACCCAAAAAATAGATGGACCATTTGGAGAGATACCGATTAGGATTTATACGCCTCCTGATTCAGGGAACTTCCCTATTTTGATTTATTTTCATGGAGGTGGATGGGTGCTTGGCAGTCTAAATGGAGTCGACACGATTTGCCGTCGAATTACACAAAAAGCTAGAGTTATCGTGGTTTCAGTTTGTTATCATCTTGCACCGGAATACAAGTTTCCTGATCCAGTATATGAAGCATTGTTCGTAACTCAGTGGGTTTACAAACATGCAAAAGATATTCAAGGTGATTCTACTCTATTAGCAATCGGAGGCGACAGTGCTGGAGCTAACCTTGCCGCTGCAGTAACCCTTAAATTAAAGCAAGTAAAGAGTCCGAAACTGTGCGCCCAACTTCTTATCTATCCGATAACAGATTGTCGTCTACAATCTGAATCTTATAAAGAATACGCAACGGGGTATCTTCTTACTTATGACGCTATGAAATGGTTTTGTGAACACTATCTTTCGTCCCCGGAAGATATAAATAGTCCTTTTGCTTCACCGCTACTAAGCGTCGACTTAAGTGGCTTACCTCCGGCTTATATTGTGACAGCTGAATTTGATCCTGCTAGAAGCGATGGCGAGCAATATGCAAACCGTTTAAGAACATCTGGAGTACCTGTTATTTTACGAAGATATGAAGGGATGGTTCATGATTTTATGTCATTTGCTGATCCGCCTTGGGAGATTAAAGAAGCAATTGAAGCGATTGATGATACTGCTATCGGTATCAGAGACCTACTCTATAATGGGAGGATTGCGAAATGAACATAAATCACTGGACATTCATCGTCACATCTATTTTGCTAATCTTGTCTCCAGGAATCGACACCGCTCTTGTAACAAAAAATACAATCACTTTCTCTACGAAAGGAGGATTACTCACTGCATTGGGGATAGCTAGCGGAATTCTTGTACATACAATTGCCACCGGACTTGGATTATCCTTATTATTAATGCAATCTGCCAAACTGTTCGTCATTATTAAAGTTATCGGTGCAATATATCTTATTTTTTTAGGAATATCCTCCTTTAAAAATAGTAATCAGGACCATGTTAGAGGTGGGAAATCAACAGTCGCATCATCATATGATGTTTTTTCGCGCCTTTATAGACAGGGAATCTTAACAAATGTTCTCAACCCTAAGGTTGCCTTGTTCTTTTTAACATTTCTTCCCCAATTCACGAATACAACGCAAAGTTTTTTCCCTCAAGTCTTGTTGCTGGGGCTGATATATTCTGGACTAACATTGGGGTGGTTCATCTGTTACATCTCCATTATGAAATTGTTCAGAACGTGGATTTTAAAACCAGCTGTCCAGCGTATTATGGAGCGAATAACAGGTGTAGTTCTAATCTGTTTAGGACTAAAACTTGCAATGGGAACTAAATAAAAAGGCTTTTTAAATTTGGATATGGTTTTAAGTCAAATAAGGCTTGTCAGTGTCTCGTATGACTTGTCTCAAAAGTCCTATCGTTGTTAAATAGCTCATTTTTAATATTGCAAGTAGCTTAGCGTTGTAAGTCCGCATTTTCGGGACTGAATCCCTTATACAAATAAAACAGAAGTCATAAACCAGACTCCTGTTTTTCGGTGTGCAATGAATTAAAAGATTTATTTATAGTTGCATAATAAGTACTCCCCAATCGCTTATCTAGTTTGATGTTAATCAACTTTGCAACAGAATTCTAAAAAGTTATATTGATAAAAAATAAGAAAATTATATTTATATTTTGTTCTAAAGGTATTGTTTTATACGGATTTTGCAAATCATTACAGTGATTCTTTTAAGGGAAACTAGTCTTTACTTATAATATTTAGCTTAATATGACCATTTTTTAATGATAATTATCTGTCTTTTATTGATAAAATTCTAAAATATGGTTTTATTTTCAAAAAATTGTTATTATTTATTTAAAATTAATTATATCGACTTAAAGAAATTTGAAGTTTTTAAAAAACAAAATTATGAAAATATGCATAATTTTGTTTTTTGTTTGGTTTTATTATATTTTCCCTATATAATAAAAAACCATTATTTAAGAGTTTTCCTTAATTTTTATGAAAAAATATCAAACTGGATGAACTGTAAACTATAACTATACTTGGAGGAAAAGTCATGTATGCAAAAATTATTGAAAATAAGCTCGAATCTTTGAAAGAAAGCGGACAATATCGAGAATTTGTTACAATTAATCGGATGCGTGGCCAATATCCTTTAGCACAATTGAATGGCCAGAAAGATGGGCAACCAGTTGTCGTTTGGTGCAGCAATGACTATCTAGGAATGTCTCAGCACCCAGTAGTTACCGAAGCAATGCATGATGCAATTCGAGCATTTGGTGCTGGTTCAGGCGGATCTCGAAATATAGGTGGTACACATTATCATTACGCTGCACTTGAATCTTCACTTGCGGAATGGCATGGTAAAGAAGCCGCATTAGTTTTTCCTACAGGATATGGCTCGAATGATGCAACATTACAATGTTTACTTCGTCTATTTCCAAATTGCATAGTATTTTCTGACGAACGAAATCACGCTTCAATTATTAATGGTATACGTAGCACTCAAGTCGAACGAGCGATATTTAGACATAATGATGTTAACCATTTGGAAGAGTTACTTGCAGCTCAGCCACATGATCGAGCAAAAATCATTGTGTTTGAATCAGTATACTCAATGGATGGCGATATCTCACCGATTCAGAAAATTGCGGATCTTGCAGATAAATATAACGCTTTAACATTTCTTGATGAAGTACATGCAATTGGTATGTACGGTCCTCGCGGAGCAGGAATAGCTGCTGAACTAGGTCTTGTGGATCGATTGGACTTTATTCAAGGAACAATGGCAAAAGGTATTGGAGTAATCGGGGGATACATTGCAGCTTCATCATTACTAATTGACGCTGTTCGTTCTTTTGCATCTGGTTTTATTTTTACAACATCCTTACCACCAGCTGTTGTCGCGGCCTGTTATGCTAGTGTGGAACACTTAAAATCTTCAGATAACGAGCGGAACGTTCTACACCAAAAAACTAGCATGTTAAGAGAAGCACTTGCTCAAGCAAATATTCCGATAATGGACTCAAGTGAAACGCATATTCTCCCTGTACTGATTGGTGATGCAAAAAAATGTAAAGCTGCTGCCCAACGTCTACTTGAACAACATCACGTCTATCTGCAACCTATTAATTCACCAACGGTTCCTGTCGGCACAGAACGCTTCCGAGTTAATGTTACACCAAATCACACTGAGGAACAGATAGCACAACTGGCCGTTTCATTAACAGAAGTTTTTAATTATTTCGATATTCCTTTTACACCGCAGAACGAAGTTTTAGATGTATGACAATTTTTATGTACATCTTCTGCTTAATAGTTTGGGGATTGAACTTTATTGCAGTAAAAATACAAGGTACTCCTGTAAGCCTTGAATTGTCATTAACCTATCGCTTGGTAGGGGCTGCACTAATGTTTATTGTCCTCATGTGCGTGGTACGTCCAAATGGTAGGCCTTCTCGTAAAGATGTTTTTCCCCTTGTTACTTTTGGGATATGTAACTTAGCTCTAAGCTACTTGTGTTTATACTACGCGACAATTTGGATTTCTGCTGCACTAGTAACGCTGCTGTTTTCATTGAAGACAGTTCTGACACCAATTGCACTTCGTATATTTCTAGATGAGCGTCTTCATCCTCGAATTCTAATAGGGGGAATAGTTGGTATTGTAGGTGTTTCTATATTAGTTTATCCACTACTAACACAGGGCTCTAGTACAAGTGATCTAAAAGGAATAGGTCTCGCATTGTTTGGAACTATACTTACAGCTATTGGTGACGCAGCTTCCGCTCGAAATGCACGACGTGGTATTAATGCTGTTTATTCAAATAGTGTTGGCTTTGTTGTGGCTTCGATACTTTTACTTGCTGTTTGTACCTTTCAGGAACAGAACTTTACACTACCAACGTCCGTTTCTTATCTTGGAGCTTTGGCATTTTTAACTGTATTTGCTTCTTTTGGGGCATGGATGTTCTACCTCAAGCTAGTAGAACGAATCGGTGCATCAGTTAGTAGTTATATGGTGGCACTCTTTCCGGCAATAGGTGGGATTGCCTCTGTTGCGATTGGAGATTCTACACCTACTCTCTATTTACTGTTCGGATGTTTATTTAGTTGCATTGGAGCAGCAATTGCACTAGGATTTCGCTTACCATACAGAAGTCGGAATATTACGAGAAATGAAAGCCCAGGGAATTAAAAAATTCCCATGGGCTTTATTTATAAAATATAATACTGTTCCCTTATAGCATGAACAGATCTATAGGATTTCTAGTGTAATTGTAAATAAGGCATAACTACCTAACAAATTGCATTCTCTATTTACTGATTTTTTAAATAAACATGATCGTTCACCTTCAATAATGACAAATAAATCAACACATCTTTTTATTAAAAATTATTGTTAAAAATATTAAAAAACTCTTTATATTGAATAGATATCTTAATAAAAGGATGGATCGCTTATTATAATCCGCATTTTCATTACCTTTCAGTTATGAAATATTTTCTTAATACAAAAACATTTTATTAATGCACCCCTACTACTAATATTAAGGAGAAAGGATAATCATGAAATATAAATCAGTATTTGATGTTATTGGTCCTATTACTATTGGAACACCTAGTGCTTATGGAGTAGAAGCAACAAAGATAGGACATATTGTTCGTCAGCTATTTTTAAAGCCTCCAGAAAAAATCGAAATTTCTTTATATGGGGCATTCAAAAAAACTGATTGCACTTTTGGGTCAGACGTAGCACTTGTTGGTGGTATTTTGGGCTTTGAAATGAATGACCCACTATTCTCTAAAGCACTTACAATTGCAGCAGAAAGAGGAATTACAGTTAATTGTATAGAAGAGATTGCAAAACCGTCTTATCCCAATACAGTAAAGATTACTTTATACAAAGATGAAGATAAAATTGAGATGATTGCTTGTTCGATTGGTTGGGGAAAAATCAAAGTTATTGAGATTAATGGTTTTGATTTGAATTTAAATGAAACAAGATCAGCTCTTCTTATTATGAACAATGATCATTTTGGTACCATTTCATCTGTAACTTCTATATTAGCAACGCGGAAAATTATTATTAATATGATACGTGTATCGCAAAAGGAAAAAGGAAAAATATCTCTATTGGTAATTGAAACTGAGGAACTATTAAATCATGAAGTAATTGAGGAAATTAAAGGATTACCAAATATTTATCAAACACTAGCCTTAAGTTAGACAGTTTTATCAGCATGTTCAGGTTTTAGAGATTAGTTACATAAGGCATATAGTTTTTGCATCAGAACCGGAAAAGACGACTGAAATGAAGTGCCCCCAATTGTTAGACACAGTTTAACAATTGGAGCGGCACTTTTCAATATTCCTTCTTGCTAAACATTTCGAAAATGGAAAGTAGTTTATGAAACAGGAGGATTGGATGCCCTACAATCAAAGAAAAAGGGGCGTCCATCCATGGAAAAGAAAAAAACAAGTACAACTAAAGGACAAAGTGTAATAGAAGGTTCATAGAGGCGCTACAAGCGGAAAAAGAGCGTTTACATCTAATGGGGGTCCCACCCCCATCGCTATCAAGCTAAGAAAATACAACTACCCCCAGAACAAGATTTTGTCCTAACTTGTAATAAAAAAGCTCTTTTTTCGTTTTGGGGTGAATTTGTTTTCTTAAGTTGATGGGCATGTTGTCGTACCCCTATATAGGATGATTTTTTATATTGATTTTGAATAAAGTTTGATTAAAAAGTAGTTTATAACATTGATTCCATCATAAAAACCCCCTCTACTTTTTGAACAAAGATTGAATAAAATGTAGGGGGATTATTGTTTATACATGAAATTTTTATAAAAAAGATTAATAATTTCAATAAGAAAATCATTAAAAACAGCCCTGATTATATATTAAGTTTGTCTTTACAGTTCTCGCAAATAAATTTCCCCTCTAAATTTAAATAGGCTTTAATTTCTGTAAATCCTTTTCTCTTAGGATAGGGTACGATTACTAATGCTTGTTCGTCCTTTTTAATATCTTCCTTACAATAGATGCATTTCGGAACTATCAATGCCACATTAATCCCCTCTTTCAATTTCCTATTTTTACACTATATATCAAACTATCCCTACTTTTATTATACAACACATCTCATTTAGAATTCTTTGATAGAAACGTCGCAACTTTCTTCAAAACATCGTGACTTTATTACAAATCAACATTTTATATTTATGGTGTTTCTGTGTACAGCGACAAGTGTTATTTATGAATCATATTCGTAAAAGTATACCTTTACAGATATATAGAAAACTAAAAAAACACGTCTACAAATGTCTACTTCTTACTTTACAGACATCTGTATATCTTATGTATCTTTAAAGACAGAATTGATATAATTATCAATAAGGTGTAGCACATGAAACATAAAAAATTTTGATATGTACGAGTTTCGAATAGAGATCCAAACGAAGAACGGCAAATTCAGAATACGAAGGACTTAGGAATAGAAGATAGGAATATTTTCATTGATAAAGAGTCTGGGAGAAATATGAATGGTACCTTAGAAGAATTTAGATACTTCGAAAAGTATAAAGTGAGTTTACAATTTATAAAGAAACTATACATTAACGTTAATTACACTGGAGAAAGTACAAATGGTATCATTCAGAGCGCAATTCAAAAAGCAACAGTTACTAATCGAGTCATTTGTGTAGAAACAAAAAAGCATGACATAAAATTATCATGCTTTTTCTCATATAATCTAACAAATAGCTTCACTTCTCAAACACAAAATTAATCTTATTATCTTTCCACTCTAACTTCGCATCAAACGTTTTATCGTTCTTCTTAAAACCTTTCATTAACTCCGTCTGTTCACCTTTTAGTAGCTTCTTCATATTCTTTTGTGAAATTGTTTTTCCTAATATCTTTTTAGAGATTGTGAAATCACATTTCGTTGTATTATAATTCGAGCATCCATAAAAAGTGGATTTATCGATGACATCTCCATCACACTTTTTACACTGCCCTACTTTTTTACCGACTGTAAATTTTGAATTGGAGCGTTCAATCGATTCTACATGTAATCCTGTAAAATCCCATTTCTCAGACATTTCAATTGCATCTTCAATAATTTTTGCTGAGAGCTTTTTCGTTTGTTCCATAAATGCAGCAGGCGAAGCTGTTCCTTCTCCAATTTCCGCAAGGCGCTGCTCCCATTTTGCTGTCATTTCTGGAGAAGCTAATATTTTATCACCAATTGCAATTATGAGTACTTTTCCTTTATCAGTCGCGTACACTTGATTTTTCTTTACTTCAATATACTTTCTGTCCTTCAGCATTGTAATAATACCAGCCCGCGTTGCTTCTGTCCCATATAAAAAAATTATGAGCATAAATATATTGTACTTTAATCATTAAGCTAATCATAGATATAATAGAATTTTGAAAATTATTTATGCACATAGTTAATTAACTATTCCCAATATAGAAATGATTATTTATAATCAACATGAACAACTAATTCATCACTTATTAATATAATTTATAGGGGGTGCTCTACATAAAAAAATTTATAGCTAGAGAAAATAACATTCTTCCTTTTAATGAGGATATCACAACAAAAATAAAATTTATTATGCATCCTGTTTGGATTAGGATTGGGAGAAATTCACAAGGAACACCTATGCAAAAACAACATGCTACATTAGCAATAAAAACATCTATAACTAAACAGCCTGTTATGCATCCTCTCACAGATTTCATATTTTCTAAATGGAAACATAAGTCATATAATACAATGAAAATACACACACAAAATTTGGCAGTATTCTTAAATTTCCTTTTAAAAAAACAAAAAAGCTACAAATTATATTCTCTAGAACATTTACATTTCGAGCATGCAATTAGTTTCTTAAACAGTTTGACTTTGGAAGGAAAATCTAGAGCAACCGTTCTAAGTTATCGACGTACTATAAAAGAGTTCTTCGTCTACCTTTCAAAAAATAATCTGATCAGTAATCTATCAATAAGCAATGAGCATTTAATTAGTTCTAAAAATTCTATCACAGATTATATTAACACTCACCTTGAAAGCATTATTGTCCCTTCATCGGAGAAAAACAATATTGAACATGACATGCCACACATTTATATTCTAAGATTTTTAGAAATAGTATTTGAGGTAGCAAATCCCATTGCCTTGGGAGTTTATATGCAAATATTTGGTGGTTTACGTAGTGGAGAAGTTGTAAATATTAGAACCTCAGATATTAAACTCATTGGTCCTTATGGTCAAGATGGTTTACTTTTAAATGTTCAAAATAATATGAATCGGACTGATATTAAAGATGGTTCTGGCTCAAGTTATGTTAAAAAGCCAAGAGATCAACTAGTACTGGGTTTCAGGGATTGGTTAAAGCAATTATATATATTGCACTACCAACAATATATAAAAGACTCCAATATTAATGCTGTTTTTATTAATAAAACAGGTATGCCAATGACTGGAGCTAGTTACCGTTACTACTTTAAGAAAGCCAAGCTTGCCTTTATAAATTATTTAAAAAGTTCTCAAGATCCAAATGACAAAATTGCATCTATTGCTCTAAGTAATACTGATTGGTCTACACATATAGGCAGAGGGATTTTCACAAATATGCTTGCAGAAGTCGCCAAAAACCCCCAAGATGTTGCTCTTCTAAGAGGAGATGATAATATATCTAGTTCACTCGACTATATGACAAATACTAAGAGAATGAAAACTAATTTAGAACATTATCTAAATCAACTCTATGTGTATAAAAAGATTAAGTTTTAAATTATCATAAACACTTAAGGAGATTTTATATGCAATATTTCACAGTAAAAGAAACAGCTGAACAATTATCTTTATCTCGTTCAACTGTATACAAACTTATTAGTAACGGGAATTTAAATGCAAAATGGATTTCAAAAAAAGAAATGCGCATCACAGAGGATGAAATTATAAAATTCAAAGAAAATAGTATTTTAACAACACACTACCCTAGCTCTAAAGTCAGCCAAAAATTAAATATGTCCTTACAGAAAATTCGTATGTTATTAAAACTGGGGACATTTCCAAATTCAATTAAATTAGGTCAAAACTATTATATTTCAAAAAAGGATGTAATTTCTTTTAGTAACTTACTAGAGAAAAAAGAAACTTCTTATACCACAAAAGATATAAGTGAAATACTAAACATTCCAACTTCAGCTGTCTTAAAGCTTATCGAAAAGAATACTTTCTCAAATGTTTTTAAAATACCTTCAGATAAAAGGTATTTTATTCCAAAAGAAGAATTCGAACAGCATACTTTTTTCTATAATAATGATTCATATCTAACAATTGAGCAAGTAAGTGAAAAATTAAGCTCCCATCCAGAGATTATACAATACTATATTGATTCAAATAAATTTCCTAATGCTATAAAAGATTTAACAAATACATGGTTCATCCTCAAAAAAGATATTGAAGATTATACTGGTCTTTCTAACAAGAATGACTTATATCTTACAATTGAACAAACAAGTAAAGAATTACGTCTCCAACCACCGACTATTCAAGGCTATATTAAATCTGGAACATTCCCAAATGCTTTTCAGAATTCTAATCACATATGGTTGATTCCAAAAGAAGATATTGAAAACCTTAAAGCTAAAAATACAGTTCCAGAAAATTATATAAGTGTTGAAGAAACAGCAAAAAGAATTTCAAAACATCCGGAGATTGTAAAAAAATACATTCGTAATGGTGCCTTTTTCCAAAATAGAATCATTATAAAAAGAAGTGCTTATATACCTTTAACAGATATCATTGATTACGAATCCATGATTAAAATACCTAAAGGATTTATAACTGTTCTAGATGCTTGTAAACAACTTAATAAAGACGATAGTAGCATTTTGCCTCTTATTCATAATGGGGAATTTCCTAATGCATACTTTAATGAATTTCAAAAACGTTATTTAATACCCGAAACGGAAATAACCGATTATATTAATAGACAAGAAACTTTAAAAGGTTACTTGTCTATTAGCGAGTGTGCTCAAAAACTCTCTTGCACAGAAAAAGAAGTACTACAGATGATTAAGAATGGGGATTTAAGGTTTACTAAAAAGAACTTACAAGGAGAAACATTGATACTAGAAAAGGACCTACAAACTCTTTTAAGCATTCAAAAAGTAAATAAAGAGCATTTAACTCTAATACAAGCTTCTAAAGAGCTCGAAATGCCTACAAAAGACATTCTCAAATTAATTCAAAACGAGAAATTGCATTCTACTTCCTTTTCTGATGCTACCTCAAGTAATATCCATACTTTAATTCCTATAGATACTATAGATTCTCTTAAAGCAAATAAAGGAAAAAATTTTTCTATTACATCTATTGAATTATATAACAAGAAAATTGCAACATTACATTTCAGAGAAGACCTCAAAAACACTATAATTTTATATAATGAGTTTGTATTATTAAAGATTTCTCAAACTAGAGGTCAAGAAGACTCTTTTACAGATAAAGTACACTCTTTATTTAACACTCTAAATAGCATTATTCTCAATCTAACAACAACTATCACCTTATTGAACGATGAAGAAATCGAAGAAATTTTAAACACCCAGAACCTCTCGCTTACTCATAAACAAAACTTTATACAATTTTTGAACTATTGTTGTAGTAAAGTACCATGTATATTTAAAAATACCTACAAGATTGAATATAATGAAAAACTTAAAAGGGATAAAGAAATATACGATAAACAAACATTTCTTGAGTTTTATACATATGTGAATAACATTGAACTACATATTCTAATGGCAAAGCAACATAAGCAATATGCTCAAACTTGGCTTTTTGTTATTATGCACATGATTAACGGCTGGAGAAAATCCACAATAGTTACCGAACTTCCAAACTTACTTTTAGAAGAAATAGAAGGCTTAAACATTTACGACCTAGAACACCTTGGAAATAATGGCCTTTTAATTAATCAAGCACAAAATATAGTTAATTATTATTATGTGTTATGTAAGAATATACACATTTCTAAAACGGGTTCTTTAGGTCAATTTCTATGTAATGAAGACATGATTATATCTGCTGCAACAGCACTGCTAATTTGTGAACTACATCGTAGAAATGCTAAAAAACAAGAGCGCTTACTCGGCTCACTAAGCCAGTATAGTAATTCGCATAACCGTTTTAATACCTTTTTTAATAAAAATAAGAAATTACCAAAATTTAACAGTTTAATTATGAATCGGTCTCTACTGACACACTTTTTTTATACTATAACTAACTCTGGAAACCACTCAGAAATATCTCATGAATTAACAAAAAACTTAAGAAACCATAGAAATATGAATTCAATTACCGCTTATGTTCAGTCTACAAATAGTGATGGGACTTTAGACGCCGTCTCCCTTAACTTATTTAATCGCGGAACTTTTGGATGGCTTTATAATTTCATCATTGATTTAGCTATGGACAATGTTACAGGAAATGATTTATTAGAAAATCGTACATCTATTATACAAGCTTATAAAAAAGAATATTCTCCTTCTCAATTAGAAGATATATCATTTTTACTCCTTAAATATCAAAATGAAAGAGAATCAATTGTTGATAAATTAATGCAACTTCCAAAAGATCAAGTTATAGAAATTATTATTAAAATTTTAAAAGGAGAAAAACCTTCTAAAACTAAGCATGTACAATGCATTACATATCCACAGTGCTCTTATCCAAACTTCGATTCTTGTTTAAACTGTCCTAATGCGGTATTCAATATTTATTTATTGATTGGTATTGTGGAAGAATTAAAAAATGTTCATACTTCTATAAAAAATACTAACTTTGATCCAATACGATACCGTGACACCATTAAGTTTATTTTAATCTTAGATATAATTAATCAAGCTATTTCAGAATTTGGAAAATCATATATAGAGACCTTCATTAACTTTCAGGTCCTTGAAAATATTATTACCGAAACAAATAAATATTTTCTCTTTGATCCCCCAAATTATTACATTCATACTAAGTGCGGTACTGATTTAATGCTAAACAAAACTAAATTTCTAGATAAAGATAACTATATAAACTTAATATCCATAAAGCCGACACGTTTTTATGGCTCTAAAGATGAAATAGAAACATACCTGCAAAATTTCAATAAATGGAAAACAGCTAATATAATTGAAAATGAATCCTTTCATGATACAAGGTGGTCAATTAGAGACAAAGACTATAACCGTCGTGGAATGTTATTTGATATAGAACTTTATAATACTTTAAACATTGCTTTAAAGTGCTATGCAATTCATCTAATTGATCAGCTTTTTTCTATCAACCATATACACAATGTCATTCGCGCTATAAAGGAATCTATTCATATATCAAAAGCATTTGACTTAAATTATCTTATTGATTTTGAAGAGTATATAAGTAAACAAAACTATCGAAAAAGATATGAGCTAGCTAAATATACCATTGATTTCTTTTCGTTTTTTCACATTACTAATTCAGTTAAATTTATTGATATGTGCTTACCTTTCATAAATAACATTCAAAAGAGTAGAGATTTACCCAATTATCGTCATATATTATATTTCGATGAAAAGATTGAACAATTTTTGAGTGAGGGTACTGAGTTTGAATTACAAAAATATTTTCCCATTGTGCTGTGGTGGAAAATAACTACTGTTATACCCATGCGCCCTACTGAATTCTTAAAACTAAAAAAAAATTGTGTAGATCAAACAAAAAATAATAAATACGAAATTACACTCCCCAGAATCAAAGAAAAAGGTACCTTACTAAGAGATATTGATATTACCGACACACTTCAAATTAATAAAGATATCTATGATCTAGTTCAAACTTTTAAATCCTTCTTGCCTAAAGACGATAAAAGTGATTATTTGTTTACCTATAAATACTATGAAATATATAAAGAACACTTTGGAAGTGAACGTTCAAGGCAAAGTGAATTTCTTGCAAAAAGACAATTTAGTTCTCTTATTGATCAATTTTACCGTGAAGTTTTAAAAAAGCAGTATAAATATGATCAAAAGGAAAAAATTTCTCCTGGTGATACTCGTCACCTGGCATTTTGCAACATGATGTTACAAGGTTTTAATATGCTTACCATTGCTATTATTGGTGGACATAAACGTCTAAAAATCCAAGAAAACTACTGGAATCACCTAACGTATTTCACCGAATCATGGGTATATAATTTGACTGAAAAGCACCGAAGATTAATGCATATTAACACTTCCTTACCAGACTCATCATTTACTCAACATACTAGAGACACTATTAATAAATATAAACTATATAAAGATATATACGACACAAATAAACTTTTATTAGTTAATTTTGGTTATTGTACTGATATCGACTACCCTTTCAATTGTACTGGTGATTGTCGTCATTGTAATCATTATCTATTTTCTCCTAAGACAGATGAAGTTAACGAAGGACTCACCTGGCTCAATGACTATTCAAAACTATTAAAAAGAAGAATTAATGAACAAACTAGCATGCTAACATTTCTGTCTAAGAACATGAATTACAATCTAGAAGAATTAAATTACTCTTTAATCGACCAAGAAAATTTATCTTCAAGTGCCAATGAATTAAATCGCTTATTAAATCAAAAAGCTATTGTAGATGCCAAGTTACCTAAAATAATTAAATAATTGTATTTTATAAACAAATCACCCAATAAAAGGAGAAAATATTAAATTGAATAAAAAAGAAAAAGGAAGACCTCAAAAATATACCGACGAGGAATTAACTAAAATTTTACTAGATTATGCATCACAAAATCCTGGAAAAATAAACCATTTATCTTTAGAAAAGACAACCGGTATAAAAAGGCATGTATGGTCACGAAGAAAGCGTAAAGATATCGAACGATTAAATGCACCTTTATTAAGTGAAAACAATGATGCTCCACCTCTTCCACTACCTAATATCGAATTTATTATTGAACGTTATGGTAATGATACAAAAGCCTTATTTGGTGCTTTGAAACATGTCAATGAAGTGATTCAATCACTTTACGATGATTTATTACAGTCACGAAAGAAAAATGAACAATATAAAGAAAACATCCAACAACAACAAAAAAAATAAAAGATTTAACTATCACTTTAAGAGAATATGAAGACATTATAGCTGGAAGTGTATATAAAGATAATAGAGAAGAAACTCAACTGCAAAATAATATACTCACCATAAATAGTAATAATAAAGAAAACGCAGTAAGTTTAGATTTTAAAAAGATGTTTCCGAATATCTTTAAAAGGTGAATGAATATTAACTTACCGTTTAATATTCATTTTTCTAGCTTAAATTCAAAAACGGACTGAAAATTCACATTATCCAGTCCGTTTTTATATGTAAAGATTAACGAATATTTAGACGTACAGGAGCATTCTTTAATCTCACATCAGTAGTTGCAAAAGTAGCATTTAACTGTCTAGTAACCTCATTATACACAGGAGCTTCTTTTTTAGGATCTTTAATCGTCACAGCAATTACAAATGGAATTTTCACTTTTTCATCAAGGTTTCTCCAATTTGGTAACACTTCTAAAATTAATTCTCC
The DNA here is from genome assembly GCF_044543425.1 of Bacillus sp. NPDC077411. Taxonomy (NCBI): domain Bacteria; kingdom Bacillati; phylum Bacillota; class Bacilli; order Caryophanales; family Bacillaceae; genus Bacillus; species Bacillus sp. NPDC077411. Next base: position 22,274 of record NZ_JBITWA010000034.1, read on the forward strand.
TGTGCCCTTTCTTCCTGCCGGGCTTTTAAACTCTACTTGCTTAACATTTGACCACTTATGCTCATTTGTCATTCTATCTCTTTCCCATTTCTCTACAAAATCAATATCGGTCTTACTTCCTTTAGTGATTTTATCATAGGAACTTCCCACTTTTGTTCTTATTCTTACATCTAAGTTACATCTGCAATACTCACTACCAAATCTAGCTGAGAGAGGTGTGTCGTACACCATAGTAACTAAAATATTCCCTCTAATTTTCCCAAATTCATCATTAACAAGTGAATCAGGGATAGGAAACTCTTCAATTTTAATCCAGTTTGTCCCCTGAGAAGAATCAATTTCTCCTTCTAACATCAAAGTTATTTCATGTTCATCTCCATGTAATACTTCTGAGATTCGTTTTGGAATACCGTAACCACATTCATCAAAATCAACTGTAGAGGAACGCACAAATCTATTAGAACAAAACTTTTCTACAACTACAATAAATGAAAAATGGGTAGCGGATATTACCTACATTCACACAAAAAAAGACGATTGGTATTATCTTGCATCTGTCATGGATTTGTATCCTAAGAAAATTATAGGGTATTCATTTTCACGAAATATGACAACGAATCTTATGGTAAAAGCGTCAGAAAACGCTTACTATATACGAAAACCACTAGAAGGTCTCATTCTACATACTGACTTAGGGACACAATATACAGGTCAAAAATTTCAAAGCTTACTCGCGAATTATAAAATAAAGCCCTCTTTCAGTAAGAAAGGCTGCCTGTATTATAACGCTTGTATCAAGTCATTTCATGCCGTTTTAAAGAAAGAAGAAGTATATCGCACAAAATATGTTACATTTGAACAAGCAAACTTAGTACTATTTCAATACATCGAGGGATGGTATAACCGCAATAAGATTCATAGTAGTATTGGTTATAAAACTCCCCAAGCAATAGAAGATCTAGCTAAAAAGTATCTTAGGTTTAACTTTTTTGTGTCCAAAATTTTGACTCAAATCCATTATGTCATTCCCCTTTGTTTACTGACTTATCTTCTTTTCATCCCGTAAATTACCATTTATTTTTGTCTCTCTAACAAAAGGAATATGAATTATAAGCTTAAGTAACATCCCTAGAAATAATATAAACACAGATATACTTATAGAGTATTTATCAAATAAATACCCAAACATTAATACTCCAATTAATCCAGCTAATGAATGAAGTACATTTTGAACAGAAACATACCTACCTAGCATATTTTCTGGTATTATTTTTTGATAGAAGGTTGTATAGAACACTAGGTAAAATGCAAACAGTATATATAAAGTAAATCCTACTAATCCTAAATAAGAAACGATTCTAAATGAGCTACCATATAGAAACTCTATGAATAAATTATTAATTAATGGAAGTAACATTAATGCGAATAAAATATTCCCAATAAAAGAAACACTAATATTTTTTTCTACACTATATCTTCTATCTGCAAATCCTATGAGGAATATTGACAATATTGACCCCATAGTTGCCACAGTTTGTACTAATCCATATGTATACTCTTTTGCATTTAAAACTTCAATAATAATAAATGGAAATCCCACAGTAATAAATGGAAATAAAAACAAATGATTCATCATATCGTTCGTTACTAGTGATAATATCCTCTTATTTTGCCAGATCACCTTAATTCCTTCGCTAAAACTTATGATAAAAGATTGCTCATATTTAACTTTTGGTTCATTACCCACACTAAGATATATTAATAAACCAGCTGCTAATAAGTATGTTATTCCATCCACTAAAAATACTATAGATAATCCATAACTCCCAAAGAGTAATGCTCCTAAAAGTGGGCCTAGTGCAAAAGAAATATCAAGAATTACACCATAAAGAGTATTAGCTTTGGAAAGACTATCTCTATCCACAATTCTAGGAAAAATAGTTCCTATTGTTGGTTCGAAAAACGCACTACATGTGGAACCAATAAACACTAGTATGAAAATTATTCCTATATCTAGAGAATATTTCATTGTATAAAATGAAACCATAATAGAGAAAAAACCTCGAATTAAATCGATTATTATTAAAAATAGTTTCTTATTTACTTTATCTACTACTACTCCCGATATTGGTCCTATAATAATAATTGTTACAGCATGTATTATAAAAACCAGCGAGAGTTTTTGTGCTGAATTAGTTAATTGTAGAACATATAAAGCTAATGCTGCCTCTAAAAGTAATGTTCCTAATACTGAAGTAGCTTGCCCAAAAACAATAAGACTAAAATTTTTATTCTTGAATAAACTCAAATTTAGCATTTCATATTCTCCCTTAACCTATAATAGAATAGGCAACTTCAAAACAAGTTGCCTATTCTATCTCTACTATTTATTCTAATATATTCTTAACAACTATAGTATTTAAGTCCAAGTATTTATCGAACATTTCGTGGTGCTTACCATATCCCTGATGTATTAGTAACTGTTTTTCAGAAACTTGAGACCAAGTAGTAAGAGTATAATCGTCCATTTCTTCCGACTGAATGAAATGGATATTTCCTTTGATTATTTTTTGTATATTTATATTAGATAGATATTGATTATAGTTTATTAATGTTTCCATAATTAACTTTTCATACGGTCGATATAATGAATCATTCCTTATATCGATTCTTAATTTCTCTAGAAAACTCTGAAATTGTATTTCCTCTTCTACAGGATCTTTTATCATCTTTGTATCCAACATAATTATATCCTTAATCTTATAACCTCTTTCTTCAAGAGCTTTTGCTACTTGATAAGCAAGCACACCGCCAGCTGAATAACCTAACAACGTGTATGGTCCTTCATTCTGTATAGAAATCATTTCATCGATATATTTATCTATTTTCTCTTCTTCATCTATATAATTACAAGCATAAATTGCCTTATTATTAAATTGTTTAGCAAATTCACTATAATACATACCAAAACCAAAGATTGGAGGAAAACAAAAGATCTTGTCCCTTTTTTCTTTATTTAATAATATGAAACTTCTATCTTTTAAATAATTCTTTAATTGCTCTGATATTACAATCGCTAAATCTGCTATTGTGCTTGTTCCACTTATCATTTCATAATTAAATTTGATAGAAAACTGGTTTCTAATCGAGTTAAGAAGTATTATTAATTTTAAAGAATCGCCACCCAAATCAAAAAAGTTTTCATGAATCCCAACTTCCCGGTTTAAAGATAAAATTTCTTGCCAAAGATGAGCCAATTGTTCCTCTGTTTCGTTTCTAGGCGCTACATACTCCACATGGCCCATTGATGACCAATCTGGAGTCGGAAGGACCTTCCGGTCTATCTTTCCATTTGTATTTAAAGGAATCTTTTCTAACTGGATAAAGTAAGATGGAATCATGTAATCCGGTAATTCAGCCATCAAAGTTTGTCTTAGTTCAGCTACTGAAATATCACGGTTGGCGACAATATATCCACACAGATACTTTGCACCAACTTCATCTTCCCGGTCCATGACAACTGCTTCCTCCACATCCTCGTGTTTCAATAGCTGATATTCAATCTCTTCAAGTTCAATTCGGTACCCTCTGATTTTGACTTGATGATCTATTCGTCCCAAAAACTCTAGGTTACCATCTGGCAACCATCTTACCAAGTCACCTGTCCGGTACATCTTCTCACCTGGAATAAATGGATTCTCCACGAACTTCTCTGCGGTCAATGTCGGATTGCCAAGATATCCTCTTGCGAGGCCTTCCCCCGCAATACATAACTCACCTGCGACTCCAATTGGAACTAGTTCTCTGTCATTACAAATATAAATACGAGTATTAGCAATCGGTTTTCCGATATTAACAGTAGTTTCCTCAGATCCGATTTCACTCAGTGTTGACCATATTGTCGTTTCAGTTGGGCCATATACATTATATAGTTGGGCACCTGTCAGCTGTTTGATTTTCACTACTAAATCTTCACCCAGTGCTTCCCCACCAATAATTATCTTTTCGATATTTGATAGGTTTTTTAGTTCTAATAAACTTCTCATCCGAGAAGGAGTAGACTGTATTATATTAATCGAGTTTTCTTTTATCAATTTGTCTAGTTCTTGAATATCTAACTGTTGCTGAGAAGATGCTATGACTACTCGTAACCCTTTTACTAGTGAAAAAATAGTTTCTAATACAAAAATATCAAATGAAATTGATGTTAAACTTAACATCCTCATATCTTTCTCTAGTTGAAGGTTGTTGGACATCCCCTCAACAAAGTTGTTAACGGACTGATGTTCAATCATAACTCCTTTTGGTGTACCTGTTGACCCTGAAGTGTAGATAACGTATGCCAAATTATTAGGCATACATGCCTCCTCAAGATTGTGCCCGTTAATATGATACGAGCTTTCACTGTCCAAATAGATTTTATTCCCTTCAAATTCTACTGTATCTAACAGCATTTCCTGTCCAAGGATAAACCCCGTTTTACTATCCCTCAACATAAATTCGATGCGCTGTTTTGGTAATTTTTGATCAATTGGAAGATACGCACCGCCTGCCTTCAGTATGCTCAATAAACCTACTAACATATCTGTATTCCGTTCTGTCATAATCGCAACTACTGTATCTGGTCCTACTCCTTTGCTTCGAAGGGTACGCGCTAACTGGTTCGCCCGCTCATTTAATTCTTGGTAAGTCAACCGGCTTTCTCCTGCCACTATAGCCACTCGATTTGGAGATTGTTCCACTTGTTCTTCAAACAACTTATGAATCGTCTTTTCCTTCGGATATTCCATATTTGTATTGTTGACTTGATACAGTAAATAGTCTGTTTCCTCTGATGATAAGATGCCCACTTCATCCAAGTTTTGTTCTTGACTTATAGACAAGTTTGTTAACAAATTGACAAAGTGCTTTTGGAATCGAACCATTGTATCATGTCTAAATAAACTTGTACTGTATTCCAGTTCAAACTCAATACTATCTTCTCCCTCTACTGCAGTTAATAATAAATCAAATTTGGATGTATTGTTGACATGGTCATATGGTTTCATCTCCAGCCCATTCGCTTGGATTTCTTCCATATCCATATTCTGTAGAGTGAATAATGTGTCGAACAGCGGGTTCCTGCTCATATCTCGCTGAATATCTAACGTTTCCACAAGTTCTTCGAATGGATAGTCTTGATGTTTAAAGGCTTCCAAGGTAACTTCTTTCACTTCTCTAAGGAATTCCGTAAATGACTTATTCCCTTGTGGTCTGTTTTTTAAAGCGAGCGTGTTTACAAACATCCCCACTATATGTTCCAAGTCCGCATGTGGGCGTCCCGCAATAGGAGACCCTACTACAATCTCTTCTTGCCCCGTATATTTGTATAATAATGTGTTGTAAGCAGCCAACAAAACCATATATATAGTAGCGTTCTGTTGTTTCCCGATTAACTTCAGCTTTTCTGTAATTTCTTGGCCAATTTGGAAATTGAGACTATTCCCTTCGTGACTGAAGACCGGTGGTCTTGGATAATCTGTTGGCAGGTTAAGAATTGGAATATCACCCTGAAATTGTTCTTTCCAGTATGTTTCCTGTTCCTTTAATTGATCATTATTTATAAGATTATGTTGCCACATAATGTAGTCTCTATAGCGAACTTGTAGTCTATCTAATGTTTTGCCACTATATATTTCCAAGAATTCCTTAATTAATAACTGTATTGATGTTCCATCAGAAATGATATGGTGCATATCTACAATTAAAATATGTGTATTAATGTCCATTTCAATTAGTCCCACTCTAAGCAAAGGTCCCGTAGACAGATCAAATGGACGAATAAATGCTTCTATCGCTTGTTCAACCTGTCCCATTGTTACTTCCATATGTTCCACATTAAAACTCACATTTTTGTGAACTTTTTGAACTGGCATTCCTTCCACTAACTCGAATGTAGTTCGGAAAGACTCATGGCGCGCAACCAACTGACCGAATACAAAATTCAGTCGCTCCAGATTTAATGAACCTTTCACCTTCATAATAGAAGTTATATTATAGCTAATATTATTCTCCTCTAATCGATTAATTACATACATCCGCTTTTGTGCTGAAGACAATGGGTAATATTCTTGGTCTTCTACTCGTGTAATTGCTGAATAGACACTTTTATTTGATTGATCGATATATGCTGCAAGCTCCGCAATCGTTTGACGCGTAAATACTTCTTTAAGGGGTAACTCTACATCGAACTGTTTATGAACTTTTGACAACAATGATGTAGCCCTTAGGGAATGACCACCCAATTCAAAAAAGTTTTCATGAACCCCAATTTCATGCTTCAAAGACAGTACCTCTTGCCAGATATCAACCAATTGTTCCTCTGTTTTGTTTCTAGGTGCCACATATTCCGCAGAGCCAACTGATGACCAATCTGGAGCTGGAAGGACCTTTCGGTCTATCTTGCCATTCGTATTTAAAGGAAACTTCTCCAACTGGATAAAGTAATATGGAACCATGTACTCTGGTAATTCAGCTAACAAAGCCTGTCTTAGTTCTGTCACTGGCACATCACATTTGGTAACAACATATCCGCACAGATATTTCTCACCCACTTCATCTGCCCGAGCAATGACAACTGCTTCCTCCACATCCTCATGTTTCAACAACTGATGTTCAATCTCTCCAAGTTCAATTCGATACCCTCTGATTTTGACTTGATGATCTATCCGTCCCAAAAACTCTAGGTTCCCGTCTGGTAACCATCTTACCAAGTCACCTGTCCGGTACATCTTATTACCTGGAATAAATGGATTCTCCACAAACTTCTCTGCGGTCAACGTCGGATTACCAAGATATCCTCTTGCCAACCCTTTTCCACCAATAAAAAGTTCTCCAGCTACCCCGATTGGTTGCACTTGTAATCTTGAATTCAAAACATACATGTTTTGATTAGGAAGTGGTTTACCAATCGGCAAGTTGTTTACCTGTGATATAAAATGTAACTTTCTCTCATAATAACTAGATTCTACTGTAGCCTCGGTTACACCATAACCATTTATGACTCTCATCGTGTCACCAAATCTATCCACTATCTTGTTAAATTCATACACCGGACAACTATCTCCCCCAAATATCAGCACTTTCATGCAAGAAATATCGAGTCCACTTTCGTATACATGCTTCAAAAGTGGAAGAATTAAGCTAGGTGACGAGTCCAAGACATTAATCTGATGCTTGTGGATATACTGATAAAGTTTTTCTGGTTGAACTTTCACCTCATCTGGACATATATGTAACTGACCGCCATTTAATAAAGACTTAACTAAATCACCCGCAAATACATCAAAAGAAAAGTTAGCAACTTGTAATAATCGAATAGGAAAAGCCTTTAAGTTATAAGCGTCTCTCCACGAGAAGCTTGCATTAGAATAAGTATGATGCTCAATCATGACTCCTTTTGGTGTACCAGTTGAACCTGAAGTGTAGATAACGTATGCCAAGTTATTAGGCATACAAGCCTCCTCAAGATTGTTCCCATTTATATGGTAAGA
>NZ_JBITWA010000035.1:0-22988 GCF_044543425.1 Bacillus sp. NPDC077411
AATTTCGTTACTTGTTCAGGTGTGGGAAAAATAGCGTATCGAAATGCATAGGTAGACCATCCATCCGGTAACGACTTTTTTGTTCCTTTTATATGCACACCCTCTTTTGTGGTTGCCATATACCTTCTCCTTTCTTTCGTATTTTCATATTTATTATATCGCATAGTCTCAAAAGTACATACACAGAACATATATAGGCTGTCGCCTATCGAAAATTCATCCCCCACCTACTCGCTGGGCTACGCACTTCTCGCTCCTTGAGGAAGGGGACTTCTTTCCGGGAAATATGTTAAAGAATCCTGCATAGATTCCAGCCAAATTGTTTTAAATGCGTCTTCGCCTACTTCATCTATTGTTTTCAGCGTAAACGGAACTTCCACCTCTGTAACATCAGATAAATCTTTCGGTACCATCACACAACTTTTTTGATGCTGAAATTGTAAATACTGAAACACCTCTTCATAATGTGTATAATTTGGACTTTTGGGTGAAACAACAAAATGTAAATGTAAAACTCCTTTATCCGTTGCTTTTTCTATCCAATATTGCACTACCTCTGTCACTTGTTCCTTTGTATAGGAAACTGAATTATTTTCTTCAATGGTAATATAATGAGGCTCTCCCACTAATATTTTAAAATCCCGTTCCATATTAACAAATTGATTCATTCTTTAACCTCTTTCTACACAATTTTTAAAATAACATGTTTTCTATTGCATGAGCAGGAGTTCTTACATATATGTAGAATACTATGAAGTTAGGATTTACTCCATACGAAACATACTTACAATTTGTACGTATGAAATATAAATAAAGAAACAGGTGTCTATATGGGATATATCGAAGAAATGCGTAGTTTAGTTGGAAATCGGCCACTCATTTTAGTAGGTTCACATGTGATTCTATTAAACAAAAATAATGAAGTACTCCTTCAACTTCGCAGTGATTACAATTGCTGGGGCATAATTGGAGGTGCGCTTGAATGTGGTGAAACGTTAGAAGAGGCTGCTAAACGAGAAGTCTATGAAGAAACAGGATTAATCGTGAAACATTTAGAACCACTTCAAACCTTTTCTGGGAAAGAATTTTTTAATATTTATCCAAATGGAGATCAAGTATACGGTGTTCTCGTTACATACGTTTGTCGTGATTTTGAAGGAACATTACGTATCGATCACGCTGAATCAAAAGATTTGCAATTCTTTCCCATCCACGATCTCCCTCCAAATGTTGGATCAGTACATAAATTAGTTTTAGACACATTCCTAGAAAAATTTTGTTAAATAATATTGTTGATTTGAGCTATAAAACAAGGGAATCCCTATTTACGGAGTTCCCTTGTTTTATTAAAGCCCACTTTAGTTGAATTAGATTAACTCTTTTAACCGTTTTATTGCAGAGTGAACTGTAAGCCTATGATAGGAAACTAATTCATTCTTATAGATGACTCCATAGATACCATAAGGAGTAGGTGACAGTCTCAACAATTCTTCTCTGTTTTTTATATCAATAATTTCTGTATGAATACCTAATTTGTTCGCTGCTTCAACAACATTATTGGTTGATACATCTACAAATGGACACTGCTGAGTACGGAGGATTGTTAAATCTTTAAAAAGCTTAAGTCGCTCATCCCAATCTTTTGGAAAATATGGGTCAGGTGAATGTCCAAATTTGTTAACAAGTAACTCAAAACCATAAGGTGCATGATCTACTTCTCTAAAATTATTCTTTATAAAAACGTCCTTACTAGGGGTCCAAGAAGTATTTGGATTTGTAATCACAATAACTCCATCTTTATTTTGTTCCTTAGCATCTTGAATACTTTTATGAATCAATTTTGAGGCATACCCTTTTCCCGTAATAGTTACCCATAAGCAATGGATAACCATATAATTTTCACCATAGACAACTCTCGAGGAATATTCAATAGGTGTATATTCAATAAATCCTGCTGGTTTGCTATTCTCCATTATTTTTATATACTTTAATCCTTCATCAAACCTTCCCATAAGCCATTTGTTTTTATTTATGTAACCTGTTGAAGTTGGCTTGCTACGAAGACAATAACACCCTTCATCTTTTAAATTCCCTTCGTCTAATTCTATCAGCTCGACTTGTGCCAATATACTTCTCCCCCCTTGCGAATACGTTCCTTACCATTTGTTCTAACCTGAAATGCTCACTTTGGTGCAGGTCATAAACGTCCTCCACACATAAATGAAACAAATCAATTGGTTGTTTTTCACATTAACACCCAATCCGTTTTTTTATTTCCGCTAAATTCACCTTAGCAATTTTCCTTGCCCGCTCTGCTCCTTTTTCTATTGCTTCTTGAAGTAAATGCGGTTCATTCATATACATTTCATATTTCTTCCTTGGCTCTTCTAACTCACGATTAATGACACAAAATAGCTCTTTTTTCACATCCCCCCAGCCAATTCCTGTTGCATATTTCTCTTTCATTATTGCGATTTCCTCAGCTGTCGCAAATTCTTTATACAGCATAAATAATGTTTCAAGTTCCTTCGGTTCACTTGGTAAAGAAGAATCTGTTTTTATTTTGAAAATAAGTTTTTTCAGCTTTTCTGACTCTTCAAATAATGGAATGACATTCCCATAGCTTTTACTCATTTTTCGTCCATCAAGGCCTGGTACAATTGCTCCTTCTTCTTGAATGATATACTCGGGCAATATAAAGATTTCTCCAAATGTGTTGTTAAAATACGAAGCAATATCTCTCGCAATTTCTACGTGTTGAATTTGATCTTTTCCAACTGGAACATAGTTTGATTGAAATAATAGAATATCGGCAGCCATTAAAATAGGATACGTATATAATCCCATGTTTACACCCGTATCTACATCTACTCCTGCTTCTATATTTTGATCAACCTTTGCTTTGTAAGCGTGAGCGCGGTTCATTAAGCCTTTCGGAGTAAGACAAGCTAAAATCCAGTATAATTCTAAGATTTCTGGTACATCTGATTGACGATAAAAAATTACATGTTCATCTAAGCCTAATGATAACCATGTCGCTGCTACTTCCTTTGTATACTCACGAAACTTTCTTGGATCTTGTACGGCATTCAATGCATGATAATCGGCAATAAAATATAACGCCTCTCTATCCCTTTGTTTAGAAAGTTGCAAGGCTGGTTTAATTGCCCCAATATAGTTTCCAAGATGCGGATGTCCAGTTGGTTTAATTCCTGTTAACATAACTTTTTTATTCACAACTACTCCTCCTTTACCATATAAAAAAGCCCCTCAATCCTAACAAGGACGAGGGACTCCCGCGGTACCACCTTTATTAGCTACAATTACATAGCTCTCTTTATGATTCGAATAACGTCGAAACAACCGTCAAATCCTACTCAATTCGGCTTGCAGCTCCAGAGCCCATTCTATATTTTTCCCTTACTGATTTTCACCAACCATCAGCTCTCTATAAAGTTCCAAATATGTACTCTTCTCTATCATCGCTTTTTCTTTTATTTTCCCCTTATTATACCACAATATTTTTTAGATAAAAGAGAACTTTCTGTCTTATTAAGCAGGAATTTTCCTTTTTTTAGCTAATTATATATAAGTTCACGGAAAAGATTCATTCAACTACGGAGGATTTATTATGGTAAAATACATTTCAATTCTAGGATCAACTGGTTCGATTGGGACATCAGCTCTAGATGTAGTTGCTGCTCACCCAGAACATTTTCAAATTATTGGTTTAACTGCAAATGAAAATATTGATATGCTAGAACAACAAATCCAAACTTTTCAGCCGCGCATTGTAAGCGTAAGTACGAAAGAATTAGCAAATACACTGCGCTCACGAATTTCTACTCAAACAAAAGTTGTATACGGAGAAGACGGCTTAATTGAAGTTGCTACGCATCCCAACACTAACCTTGTCTTAACTTCCGTCGTTGGTGTAGCGGGACTGCTTCCAACAATTGAGGCCTTAAAAGCGAAAAAAGACATTGCGATTGCAAATAAAGAAACATTAGTGGCAGCAGGTCATATTGTTACAGAATTAGCAAAGAAAAATGATTGTCGCCTTATTCCAGTAGATAGTGAGCATTCTGCTATTTTCCAATGCTTAAATGGTGAAAATAATAAAGAAATTGAAAAGTTAATTGTAACAGCGTCTGGCGGTGCATTTAGAGATAAAACACGTGAAGAAATGAAACTTCTCAAAGCGAAAGATGCACTAAAACATCCAAACTGGCTCATGGGAGCAAAATTAACAATTGACTCTGCAACATTACTAAATAAAGGATTTGAAGTAATGGAAGCACGTTGGTTATTTGACGTTCCCTATGAAAAAATCGATGTTATGATTCATAAAGAAAGCATTATTCACTCTCTTGTAGAGTTTGTAGATGGCTCTATTATGGCTCAGCTTGGGGCATCTGATATGCGTATGCCGATTCAATATGCATTCCACTATCCATCACGTTTAGCATCTTCTTTTAAAAAATTAAATTTATTAGAAGTTGGCAGCTTGCATTTTGAAAAACCTGATTTAGAGAAATTCCCTTGCCTTCACTATGCTTATGAATCTGGGAAAATCGGGGGAACAACTCCAGCTGTATTAAATGCCGCTAATGAAATTGCGAATGCTTTATATTTACAAGATAAAATTTCATTTTTTGACATTGAAAAAACAATTTATTCTGCGTTAGAAGCTCATCATAATATTGCGAACCCTTCATTAGAAGAGGTATTAGCAGCTGATCAATGGGCACGTCAATATGCTAATCAATTACTTGTAAAAATGTAAAAATAATAATACGAAAGAGTGAGAATATAAGGTTCTCACTCTTTTCATAAAAGGTGGCCTTCACTTGATTCGAAAATTATCTCCTTCTTCTATTGAAGAAGCTGCGGAAATTTTAGAAGTTCAAATTCCCGCATATAAAATTGAAGCACAGTACATTCAAAATGATTCAATTCCTCGATTATATGATACGATTGTTGATATTCAAAATTGTAATGAAATCTTTTATGGATACTTCATTGATAATACGTTAGCTGGATTTATTTCGTTTCTATATGAGGATGCTGTTGTTGATATTCATCGTCTTGTTGTTTCCCCTACATATTTTCATAGAGGAATTGCAACAGCACTATTACAACACCTATTTCAACTACATGAAGAAACAACAAACTATATTGTACAAACCGGTAAGAAAAACACGCCTGCACTTTCTTTATATAAGAAACATAATTTTATAGAAACAAAAGAAATTACATTACCAGACGGTCTCGTTCTTGTACAGTTAACAAAGCTAAAATAAATTGATTAACTTGGATAAATATGTTAATTTAATTTATATAACCTTTCGCTTAATCCAAATTTTTGGAACGGGGAAACCACTTCTGTGGCATTTGCCACTTGGGGCGAATCTTTTTTTAGTAGGGATACTCTCACATTCCGAGTCCGACAGCTAACCTCGTAAGCGTATTGAGAGAGGAAGGTGCTTTTTACTTATGCTACAAAGCGTTCCTCCTTAACTCTAACAATATGTTTTTTATTTACTACAAGTATATTGTTAGATAAAAGGAGATGATTTTCATGTTACGTATATCTGACCATGAAAAGAAAACAATGGAGCAAAGAGAAAAATTAGAACAACACCGTCCGTATTATACAATAAAAACAGCAAGTTGCATTCAACATAAATATTTTATGCAACATATTGTTCAGTATAGAAAGTAAGAAAATAGCGGAAGCATTGCAGTACTGCAATGCTTCCGCTATTTTATATAACTTGAACTCGCTTTTTTCTTCGCTCGATGCCTTTTTACTTTTGCAATTGTTCCGCAAGCTCGTCCCCCTTCTCCTTCAGCGTACATACCGCACCACCGTTTACTACTGTTACGAGATTGATCGTAAAACACCCATTTACAATCTGGACAAGCTTTTAATCTCCCCCACTGTTTGTTTGTAATGGAAGAGATAATAATCCGCAATATAAATGTATATAAATTTTCCTCACCAATTGCTTGATATGTAATGACGTTTAATTCATCGTCAATCATTACTTGCAATGGATATTTTTCAAACAACGGCTGTAACGGCTTCTGTTGCTCCACTGCCTCACGAATCGTATCTCGGAAATTTTGCACTTCTTTCACTGAAGCAAAAGGAAGCTTTTCATTCCACTGCTCAATCATAAACTGATGTATATCTTCTTCCGATTCAAAAAAATCAATTGGTTCTCTCGTCTCATTTGGTATTCTCCATGTATTTAAAAGCGCCCTTATACTTTCTAACATCTCTGGTGCAGTTTGGTTGTTACTCAAAATCACCACCAACTTTCCATAGTTTACTTTATCTCTTATTTTCAGTATAATCATAACATAAAAATGTTAACCGTTATAATTTTTAGATGGTTAACAAAAGGAGTGAATACTTTGAGATCTTTTTCATTACCTATTCGTTTTGTATTATTTTCTTCTTTTTTTATGACGCTCGGTCATTTTGCTGTGATGGCTTTTTTAGCTATCTATTTATCTAATTTTTTACATTTTTCCGCTATGCAAGTTGGTACAATTTTAACCGCCCTTACGATTACCTCTCGAATATTCCCATTACTTACGGGAATACTTGCAGATCGGATTGGCTATATTACCATGATGATAACCGGAATGATTTTACGAGGTATTGGTTTTCTTTCTTTAGGAATATTTTCTGGATTTCACCCCATTATGCTTGCAACAATATTCATTGGATTTGGAACAGCTTTCTATGAACCTTCTGCACGCGCTGTCTTTGGTTCTCAACCAGCTCATATAAGAAAAGATACCTTTACATACCTAAATCTCTTTTTAAACGGCGGAGCAATTATTGGGCCGATTGCAGGGAGTATACTACTTCAATGGAATCCTATGTATCCATTTATATTTACCGGATCACTCATGTTCGTTCTAGCATTCCTGTTCTTTCTTCTTAGATCTCACTTTCATGTTACTGTGCATAAAACACAACTTTTAACAGGAATAAAAGCAGCCGGACAAAACAAACACTTTCTATCTTTTTCATTCATCATGGTGTTTTTTTATACGATGTTTACACAACTTACAGTTGCACTACCACTTCATATGAATAATATAAGCCACGATCAAAACTTAGTAGGACTCGTCATTACAACAAACGCCATTACAGGTTTTTTATTTATGATTGTATTTAAATATCTTTTCAAAAAATATCATGCACTTTCTCTTGTAAAGTATGGTGTATTACTAATGGGGTTATCTTTTCTTCTTATCCCATTTTCTTTTCATCCAAATTGGCTACTAGTGTGTGTCATTTTATTTACGATTGGAGAAACGCTTGTATTACCTAATGCCGATATTGCTGTAGCAAACTTTAGCAACGAACAATACACAGCAACCTATTTTGGTTTCTTCCAGCTATCACTAGCGCTTGGATTTACTATCGGAAACTATACAGGAACTTTCTTTACGAAGTATTGGCAAAATATGAGTTTTCCTTGGATTATTTTTGGTCTTTTGGGCATTGTTGGGTTTTCACTTCTTCATTTTTTAAATCGAACTGTTAAAATAGATGAAAATCTATTGCATATAAACCAGAGTATGTAACATTTTTACATACTCTGGTTTTACTTTCACATATGTTAAGTTAATCTACACCACAACCAAAAATGCCCTTTTATTCATATATTTGTTACAATATAAAGGGGCAATAAATTACTTCGAAAGGAATGAAACATATCATGACAAAAGAAACAAACAAATCCCGTATTATTTTCATGACTTTAGTTTCCGCGTTATTCTTCTGTTCTTTATTGGTTGCGGCTTCACTTTCTCCACTTGCTGATTCCGGGCCTAACGCCAATAAGTTTGGTACTTTTAATATGTGGGTAAGTATAGGTATGGTTCTTGCGTTTTATATTCTGCCTTTAATTTTATATATAGTCGGAGTGCACATCATGAAGCTCGTTATGGCCGTATTTTGTGGAGTTGGACTTCTTATGTGCCTGACTACACTCGTAGTCATTTTAACGATGGAGATATCCCCTACTTTACTAGTACTTTGCATAGCTACTTTAATCGTGAATGTTATGTGGTATTTCATAGCTTTTCGTTCCTCATCAAAGCCGAATCATCAAAAACGCTCTATCTAATATAACAAGTTATTTACAATACAACCTGTTTTAAGGAGCTACTAAAATGAAAATTACATTTGTAAAAGTTGAGGTGTTATTACCAGAGGAATGCATAGAAACATTAAGAAATAGATTAAACGAAATTGGTATTTTAGCGGTAGGTAAGTATGATCATGTTATTTCTTACTCACTTGTTAAAGGATCTTGGAGATCACTAGAAGGAGCAAAACCTTTTAACGGTACTACAGGTGAAATATGCTTTGGCACTGAATATAAAATGGAATTTAGGTGTTTGTATGAGAAAATTGAAGAAGTGTTACGTATTATCAAAAGCATTCATCCATATGAGGAACCCATAATTCATGTATTGCCATTATTGTTCTAAGTGAAACATTATAAAATTTGTAAAAGAAAATGCGAAGCTACCCAGCTTCGCATTTTTTGAGTCATACTCAAAATCATTCTGCCCATAATCTCTTTATATCAATTAATTGCTCATTATTAAATTTCATCTTGTATACATCCGGTTTTGATGTCTCCATTAAAAATTCATATCCATATTGACTATCATAATATTCCATCATTAAAGTCATAACAAGTCCATGAGTACCAATTACAATTTTATGCCCTTTAAAATTCTTTAATATCTCTTTCAATACTGCCACAGCACGGCTCTGACAATCTGCTTTTGATTCTCCGCCTCGTAATGAAAAATTCGGATGCGAAAACATCTTCTTTACAAGTGGATACAATTCCTTATCTGATATTATCGTATCCTCACTTGTAAACACACATTCTCTAAGGTTTTCGTCTACTAATATATCTTTCTCATAAAAATGAGCTAACTCCTCTATCGTCAACACAGCTCGGCTATATGGGCTTGAAATGAACGTGTCTACTCCTTCATCTTTCAATAATTCAGTTATTCTATACGCATCAACCTTCCCCTTCTCAGTCAATCCACGCGTTCGTTCGTTCCCATCTGTTTTAGGCGATTCACCATGCCTAACCATGTAAATGTATGTATACATAATTTCCTCCCAAAATTACTCTGATTTTCTATTCATTAATATCCATTTTAATTTTTCAACATATAAGTCGCTGCTATGCAGAATACACCATGACCTGTGCTCGTTTTCTCCTTTTGTTTTCAACATTGCATGTGGCAGAAAAAGACTCTGACCGTTTCTATGCATGGCCAGATGCTCTCGCCCGCCTAAAAAGAAAGAGTGTTTTTATCTCGATTCTTTAATTTGTATTTATATAGGATTTAACTTCGCTAAAACTTACACAGCCGTAGATGTTGCTAATTTCTTGTATTCTTAGAATCTCTTTTTCTTTGCCTTTATAATTAAAAAACTTGGTTGTTTTAAGAGCTTTTCATAAGATGATGGGTAATTTCTTCTAAATTCTTCCGTAGGGATCGGTTCAATCATTTTTTCAATTTCAAAATGATGAAGTGTATCATTGATAATGTCTTGCAGTGGCCGGCGGTAAAAATACATGTCAACATATTTACCGCTTTTCTTCCATCTATCGTGAAGAAATTCACGCTTAAAGTATTCTTTATTCTCTGAAAAATGAATATCCATTGTTGGATGATGAACGGAGAACAAAAATGTTCCACCTGGCTTTAATAGTCTCACAAATTCAGCAAATGTTCGGTTCCAATCTGCAATATAGTGAAGAGCTAACGAGCTAACAATACAATCATATGTACTGTCTGCAAAAGGTAACGCATTTTCAAAATCTAGTTGATAAACCTCTGCTTTCTTCCCTATTCTTCTTTTTGTAGCCGCAACCATCTCGCTACTAACATCAATCGCGGTTACATTTGCTCCCCTATTTAGAAACTGTTCTGTATACCATCCTGCTGCACACCCAGCATCGAGTACATGTATTCCTTTCATACTGCTAGGCAACTGATCCACCATAGCCGGACGTTCATACTCTGTATTATACGGACTCTCATAATCGACACTATGTTCGTAATGACTAGCTAGTATATCGTATGCATCAATAATTTGCTGTTTATTCATATTCCATCCCCCTCTCGTTCTAAAAGACGTAATTTTCATTTTATCATATTTTTAAATAATTAGTAATATTTACCATAAAAATTAAAAAGAATCCATTTTGAAAAAAATTGTTCAAAATGGATTCTTATCCAACAGATTTAAGATTGATCATTTTCTACTTGTATTGCTTCATAATTGTACCCTTTAGTTCATTGAACTACCCCCACCTACCGTTTCGCGCTTGAGGTGAGGGTCTTCTTGCTAGGCATGATTAAAAATGGTAGTTATTTACTCTTTTCCATGACTGCAAAGTAATTTCCTTCACTATCTGCAAAGTTAAATACTCTACCAGAAGGCATATTTACAATTTCTCCGACTGTAACATTTTTATTTGATAAGTCGTTATGTAATTTATCGAGATTTTTTGAGAAAAACATTAAAGAAGGTGTACCAAGGTTTAATTTAGGTTCCATTTTTGAGATTAATTCCTTATCGTGGAGTATAATACTTGTTTCTGCATCATTTGTTGGGGCGATTTCAATCCATCTCATTCCTTGACCGTTATCTTCTTCAGAAATTACACTAAACCCTACTTTTTCAGTCCAAAAATTCACTGCCTCATCTTGATTATTTACATACAGCATAACTTGACCGACTTTATTAATCATTAATTTCCCCCTAAATGTTTTAGTGTTCTTAATTTAATTTCTACAATCACCACAAATAATCCTTTTTATCTAAACTTCTCCAAACTCTACACCAATTTCATTATAAATATCCAATTTTATTAAAAAGCCTTATTCCATGAAATGGCCCGTTTGTGGAACCAAAAATCTGCATACCAATACAGGATTTTTAATCAAACCTTATTATAAATTATCAATCTTTTTCGTTCTTTTTGTTCTGAGGAATAAAAGAATATGAACTAAAACTTTGTTTAGCACCGTCTAGGAATAGTACCCACAATGTAGAAGGAATTTAATGTTATTTCTTAACCCTCAAAGTAGTATCAGCTTAAAACACGTAGATATTTGCGGATATACCTTTTTTCGAACTATTACGTCATGATTGTCAGACGTCCAATTTGATTACACTCTTCAGCGAACCAAATATCGCCATCCGGACAAATCGCGATACCATGCGGCTCTGCATTCTTTGTAGGTATCGTATATTCTGTAATAACTCCTTCAATTGTAATTCGGCTGATTTGGTTACCGCCCCATTCCGTGAACCAGAGATCCCCATTCTTCCCGGATATGATGGCATGAGGGCGAGCGTTCGGCGTTGGTATAACAAATTCACTGACCTCGCCTAAGGGCGTAATTCTACCGATTTTATTACCCATGATTTGCACAAACCATAATGCTCCGTCGGTTCCGCTTGTAATACCAACTGGCCCAGAGTTAGGTGTTGGGAGCGGATATTCCGTCACCTCACCTTTGGTGGTTATTTTCCCAATCGTATTGTTCTGATTCTGTGTAAACCATAATGCCCCGTCTGATCCCGAAGTAATAAAAGAGGGAAATGATTTTGGATTAGGCAATTCAAATTCGGTGATTTCCCCTGAATTTGTGATTCTTCCAATCCTACCGCTATTCATTTCTGTAAACCATATTGCTCCATCAGGACCTTCCGTTATGCCAAAAGGTGCAGCTTTCGCCGTAGGGAGTTCATATTCTGCAAAAATACCGTTCATCGACATTTTCCCGATCTTACTCGCGTTATATTCTGTAAACCATAATTCGCCAGTCCTGTCTGAAATGATTGACATAACTCCTGCATTCGGTGTCGGAATGGAAAAAGAATTTATTTCACCTTTAGCATTTATTCGGCCGATTCGATTCCCCTTCTGTTCCGTAAACCACAATGCCCTGTCTTTTCCAGCGGTTATTCCGTATGGTCCTGAATCTTTATTAACCGGATATTCTTGTATCGTGATTCTCATATCATTTACCTCCCAATAAAGCATCATAACTGCTGTTTCATTTTTCTCAGCGTATCCAAATCTCCACTTACGATGGCGCCAATATACTGGTTGATAAGTTCGATATCGTAATCCCACCATTTTATGTCCAATAATTCTTGAATGACCTCTGGTGCGAAACGCTTTCGTATTTCCCTGGCAGGATTTCCACCAACTATAGTATAGGGTGCAACATCCTTTACGACTACGGCTTCAGCGCTTATAATTGCCCCGTCACTGATGCGCACACCCGGCATAATAGTTGCACGTCTGCCGATCCAGACGTCGTTACCAACAATCGTATCCCCTTTAATCGGCAATTGTTTTAAAGATGGCGTGTGTCTTTCCCAACCGTTGCCAAAAATGTTGAATGGAAAGGTTGATCCATCCATTCTGTGGTTACCGCCATCCATCATAAACCTGACTTCGGGAGCAATTGAACAAAACTTGCCGATTATCAATTTTGTCCCAATGACTTCATAATGGTACAAGACTTGATCCTCAAACAATTCTCCGTTCAATGCATCGTAGTAGGAGTAATCTCCAGCTATGATATTAGGCTTTGTTATTGTGTTTCTAATGAACTGTACATTTGTATTTCCGGGTATTGGATACTTATCGTTTGGGTTTGGTCCTATCATTAACATCATTCCTTCAACAGAATTCAATTCACCATTCAACTTTCATGCGAAAGTCGGAGGAACGCCAAGATTATGCACATTTAATCGTTCTCTCTTTATTTTCAAACATTTTTGTCATCTTTATTATATCAGGAAAATACACCCAGAAGAACATAAATATCACACACAATCATAACCACCCTAATATCCCAGATATGAAACGACGTGCATCTTTTACATTTCGCCTGCCAGTAACCATGTCATGCATCAAATTTAAAGCCATAAAATCCGCTGCTTCTTGATCACATTTAGCCGTAACTTCACCAGCAGTTCGATCTATATATAAACTGCCATCAAACTGTGTCAATTCATCAAAAAATGGAACAGGCGCTTTATAATCAATGGTTTGTGCCAAATAATCAAGATGGGGAATCGGAAAATTATGAGGTACCGTATCAAGATGAACAACCGTACGCTTCCAAGGGCCATTGTTATGTCAAATAATTCTTCTAGAACTTGCTTCATTAGGTAAACCATATTTATTGATTAAAATCGAACGTTTTTTCTATTTTTACATAAAAAAACCAAAGAAGCAGCAACTATACAGTTGCTGCTTCTTCTTGTAAATCCATTTTACGAATTTCGATACGTTTAATTTGATGTACGTCTTTTTCTAAAACTTTAAATTCATATCCTTCTGTTTCAACAAATTGTCCTTCTTGAATTTCGTGATTTTGTGTCATCACCCAGCCGCCAATTGTATCAACTTCTACTTCATCAATGTGTAATCCAAATAAATCTTGAATCTCACTAATCAATACTTTACCGTCAACGATTTTATGATGCTCGTCAACATGATGAATTGGAGGATGCTCATCTTCATCATATTCATCACGAATTTCACCAACAATTTCTTCTAATATATCTTCAAGCGTCACAATTCCCGCTGTCCCGCCATATTCATCATATAACACAGCCATTGGAATCCTCTTCTTTTGCATTTGCAGAAGCAAATCATGGATTGGAATTGTCTCCATTACCTCAATAATAGGACGCATAAATGTTTTGATAGATTGTAGATCTTCTTTGTCGTTTTTCATATAACGAATAAAGAAGTCTTTTACGTTCACCATACCGATAATATCATCTTTATCTTCTCCAAAGATCGGGTAACGTGTATACTTTTCACTTCGGATAACTTTCATATGATCTTCTACTGAATCTTCAAGATAGAAACCAACGATTTCTGTGCGCGGCACCATAATCTCTTTTGCAATGCGATTATCAAATTCAAAAATATTGTTTACATATTTATACTCCGCCTGATTAATTTCCCCATTTTCATAGCTCTCTGAAAGAATTAAACGTAATTCTTCTTCCGAGTGTGCTACCTCATGCTCAGAAGCTGGTTTTAATCCGAATAAACCAGTTACAAGACGCGCCGATTTATTTAACATCCAAATAAACGGGAACATGATTTTGTAAAACATAATAAGCGGTGCTGCAAACAACATTGTAATTGTCTCTGCCTTTTGAATTGCTACTGTTTTCGGTGCTAGCTCACCAACAACAACATGTAAAAAGGTAACCGTTGCAAATGCAAGAATATACGATACTGAATTCGCAGCTGCTTCTGGAAAATGTAAATCTTGAAATAACGGTTGTAATAATCGATGAACCGTAGGCTCTCCAAGCGATCCGAGCGCAAGAGCTGTGATAGTAATCCCTAACTGACATGCCGATAAATATTCATCTAAATTTGCTGTTACCTTTTTGGCTGCTAATGCGCCTCGTTTTCCTTCTGCAACAAGTTGGTCAATCCGACTTGAACGCACCTTAACCATAGCAAACTCTGCTGCCACGAAAAATCCAGTAAATGCGATTAAAATCGCAATCATAACTAAATTAAATATTTCCAAAGAATCCCCCCTAGTTCGAAAACTAAGGTGTCCACCTCCTGTATGAATAGTTGCTTTTTTTACTCTCTACATTTAGAAAATAAAACGCTATACAGAAATTAAAAGGGTGGATAGTTCTATCTACTATAAAAGTAAGATAAGAGATTGTATTAAAGCTGTCGTCTGAGTTGATAAATGTTTCGTTAGTTTTTCGCGCTGTGAATCTGTTAACCCATCTAATAACGGTTTTAATTCTACTAATTCCGTCTCCAAACGGTGGATACGCTCTGTTACATCATTTACTTGTTCCGAAACGTCTTTATTAACACCGAGCAGCTTTTTTTTCTCCTCGATCCTATCCTTAATTTCAGAAAGCGGTATATGCATTTCTTTACATCTCTCAATAAAACGTAATGTTTCAATTGCTGTTTCGTCGTAGTAGCGATAATTAGATTGAGATCGCTCCGCTTTCAAAATACCTAGATTCGTATAATAATCAATCGTTCGTTTCGAAACATGAGCCATGTGAGCCAACTGTCCGATTCGGTACACCTTCCCAACGACCTTCCCTCCCCATATATGTTACAAACATCATACAATACATAAACTGTACAGTCAAACGTTATGGTTGGGAATAATAGTTTATAAAAATATTAAGACTCATTTTCTTCTGTACAAAAGAAGAAGCTAATAATCTACATACAGTAAAAAAGTTTCTTTTTCATACTACATTTTATTTGATAAAAATTCTGTTGTTTTTATTACTTTCGCAAACATATTATTTAAGGCACTCATGAATGCCACATGAACATGTTTAGCCTGAATCGTTTTATTATTAAATACAAGATCTTTTGTCGTGCAAGCGTCTTCAATTACTGTGCATTCAAACTCTAAATCGCTGGCAGCTCTAACTGTTGTATCAATACACATATGTGTCATCATTCCACATATCACCAAGTGTTCAATCCCCTCTCGCTGAAGTAACTGTAATAAATTAGTTTTTCGAAAACTATTGGGATAATTTTTTTGTACAACATATTCATTTTTACGAGGCGCTACATGAGGATGAATTTTTACACCTTCTGTATTCGGAAGAAAAAAAGTAGCCCCTTCTTTTACTGAAATATGTTGCACATGAAATACAGGTAGGTTCGCTTTTCTAAAGAAATCTAATACCTTTTTTGTATTTTCTACTGCTTTTAATGGTTCATGTAATTCACATCTTCCAGCTGGAAAGTAATCATTTTGAATATCAATCAATACAAGTCCCGTTTTCATTTTTAGCCCTCCAATATTTTGAAAATTAAGTTATAATCTAATTATAGAGCTTTATCAAGTTAGCTGTAACACTCCCATGAAAGACTTTGATGTCATATGATTTCACCACGAAAGGGTTTGAAGCCATGATTGATTCAACAGATTTGCAAATTCTTGATTTACTAAGGAACAATTCACGAATGCAGTGGAAAGATATTGGGAAAAGTGTTCATATGACAGGGCAAGCCGTTGGAAACCGTATTCGAAAAATGGAAGATGAAGGATTGATAAAAGGGTACACCATTTTAGTAGATCATCTGAAATTAGGCATACAGTACACCGCTTTTATTACTGTTTTTATGAAAACAAATGAGCACGCAAAATTTACATCATTTATTACAAAAGAGGACTCCATCGTAGAAGCACATAAAATTAGTGGTGAAGGATGTTATTTACTTAAAGTACAAATAGATTCTCAAGAAAACTTACATAATCTATTAAATGAGATTTTAATTTTCGGCAACTATCGGTTAAATTTATCAATTCACCAAGTAAAAGAAAACCCGTTATGAATGACAAATAAAGAAAACAAGGATGGTATAAATGCCATCCTTGTTTTTTCATAGCTTATTTGATTCGTTACATCTCATCTGGACTATAATAATCTAGCACATTATTGCCTATTCCTACTTCTGAAAAAATAACATGTGTAACTGTTTCAGCAAATTTTGAAACATCATCAATAAACGCTTCTATTTCTTGAAAGCTTCGAACAGAAATTTTCACTACATAACTAGCAGGCCCTGCCACGCGATAACAAAAAACAGCTCTTGGATAAGCTTTCATGTATGCTCTAAACCTTTCACACTGTCCATTTTTTGTTTTCACTTCTAATACAGCATGAATATGAAAACCTAACTTATCATAATTAATTTTTGTCGTATACCCTTCAATAATCCCCTCATCCTCTAACTTCCGAACTCTTTCAGCCACAGAAGGCGCAGACAAATTAACTTTTTTAGATAGTTCACGAATAGAAAGACGAGAATTTTGAGTTAAACATTGTAAGATTTGTGCGTCAATTACATCTACTTTCATTTGTAATATTCCTCTCATAAATTCGTTTTAAACACAAAGAAAAATCTTAAAATACATTATGTACAGAAAGGAAACTAATTCCATCCTATATTATCATATAATTATAAAATTTATTTCCCTATGTAAGGAGGAAACCCCATGGCACTAGAAATGAAAAAAAATTGTCAAACTTGTAATACTGCCCTTCAAGGAGATTCAGAAGCATACATATGTGTACATGAATGTACCTTTTGCTCACCTTGTACAGAAAGCACAAATCACGTCTGTCCAAATTGTGGTGGTGAATTAGTCCGAAGACCGAAAAAGAAATAACGGTTTTACGCAACAAAAGCGCAAAAATCTATAAGATTTTGCGCTTTTGTTCTTTCAAAACTTGATTTATATATCCATTTTAATTTTTCGACATATAAGTCGCTGCTATGAAGAATACAACATGACCGCTACTTGCTTGCTCCTTTTGTTTTAACCTTGCCTGTGGCAGAAAAAGGCCCTGACCGCTTCTATGCACGGCCAGATGCTCTCGTACACCTAAAAAGAAAGAGGAGTTTTATGTCGATTTTTTAATTTATATTTATATAGATCATTTAAAAGTTTTTTATTTATGTAATAACTTTCCTTCAAGCGCCTCAATATACCTTTTCGCTGATTTTTGAACAGCTTCATTTGCTTTTTCTTTTACAATTCCATGAAATGCATTATACAATCGATTAAACTTCAATTCTTTTACTTTCTCAGCCATTTCTTTCACTTTCCATGCCGGTAATGGAATGAGATTCGGATAACTGTACATAAAGCTTACCCATCTTGAATCAGCGACAACTTGAATAATATCTCCAGTTAATAGAACTCCTCTTCCTTCATCCCCATTTTTCCAATGTAAAACAGAACCACCGCTAAAATGTCCACCTAGACGGTATAATGTTACACTCTCTGAAATTTCCATAGATTCTCCAGACCAAAATACAATCCGATTACTTGGACGTATTACCCATTCTTTATCATCTTCATGAATGTATATAGGAACATCAAATCGTTCTGCCCATTCTACTTGTGTAGAATAATAATGTGGATGCGATAAAGCAATCGCATGAATTCCTCCTAACTCATTTATTTTCGCCACTGTCTCCTCATCAATATATGTAATACAATCCCATAACATATTACACTTATCTGTTTGAACTAAATACGCATTTTGACCAATCGCAAACTTCGGTTTTGTTGTGATGCTATATAAATTTTCTTCTTCTTTTACAATCTCATTCTTATATGTTTTGCTGTGCTGTAGACTGTCTAACGTTGTCCATGATTGTCCCATTGGATTTACATATTGACGTTCTTCATTACAAATTACACAGTTTACAGGTGGTTCATCGTAAAGCGGATATTGTACACCGCATGTGCTACAAACATAATGCTTCATCTTTATTTCACTTCCCCTTCTACAAACATTCGTTCTTTTTACAGAATATCACAAAACAAACTTTCAAACCAACGTTTTTTGATAATTTTAAAATGATAGAATATTTTAATTATTATTTTGTTTGTTATATAAAAATAATAATCATCATAAAATATCATGTGATACACTACAGAAAGAAAGCGCTTAACAAACGAAGTTGATTAAATTTTCTATATAATAAAAATGATAGAGAAAATAAATTTACGAAAAATTCATTTTTGTCTTGCATAATAATTTATTTTTGTTATTATCGTAGTAATTCGACAAAAAGTGACTTTGTATCATAATTGTTGTACAAAAGATTCAAAATATTTAAATTTGGAGGTTTTTTCGTGTCAAAAAATGTGCAGACATCACATATTTTTGTGATTGGGCTTATGCTCTTTGCCCTTTTCTTTGGAGCAGGTAATTTAATTTTCCCTGCTATGTTAGGACAAACAGCAGGAAGTAACGTATGGGTTGCTACCGCTGGATTTTTAATTACAGGAGTTGGCGTACCACTACTTGGTGTAATAGCATTCGGTGTTTCTGGTAGTGATGACTTACAAGCAATGGCAAGTCGCGTACATCCATTGTTTGCGAGTGTATATACATTTATTCTGTATTTAGCAATTGGCCCTCTTTTCGCTTTACCAAGAGCAGGAAGCGTGTCATTTGAAATAGGTGTAAAACCATTCGTAGGAGAAAATAGTGGTCATTTACCTTTAATTATTTTCACTATTGTGTTTTTCGGAATTACTTGTCTACTCTCTTTAAATCCTACAAAGATTGTTGATGTTGTCGGAAAGTTTTTAACTCCGATTAAATTATCATTTATCGGTATTTTAGTTGTTACAGCTGTTATAAAGCCAATCGGTGACATTGAAGCACCAACACAAGAATTTGTTACAAATTCCTTCTTCAAAGGCTTTCAGCAAGGCTATTTAACAATGGACACTCTCGCAGCATTCGTATTTGGTATTATCATTATTAATGCGATTAAAGCAAAAGGTGTAAGTGACAAAAAAGTGGTTATCAATGTTTGTATAAAAGCATCGCTTATTGCCGCAATCGTATTAATTTCTGTTTACACTGCACTTGCATTTATGGGCGCTTCTAGTGTTTCTAAATTAGGACATTTAGAAAATGGCGGAGAAGTTTTATCAAAAGTAGCAAATTACTACTTCGGTTCTTTAGGAAATTTATTATTAGGAATGATGATCACTGTAGCTTGTTTAACGACAAGCGTTGGGCTTACTACAGCGTGTTCATCCTATTTCCATAAAGTATTTCCACAAATATCATACAAAACATTTGCTGTTATTTTAGCTATTTTCAGTGCTGTCATTGCAAACCTTGGCTTAACAGAGCTGATTACCATATCTGTACCTGTATTAACAGCGATTTATCCTTTAGCGATTGTGCTAATCTTCTTAACGTTTTTACACCGAGTGTTTAAAGGAAGATCAGAAGTATATCAAGTAAGCTTACTGTTCACTTTTATTGTAAGTCTCTTCGATGGACTAAATACGGCGAATCTAAAAGTTGAAGCAATCAATTCTTTATTCTCTCACCTATTACCTTTATATGATGCTGGATTAGGATGGATTATGCCAGCGCTTATTGGAGCGGTATTAGGCTATGGAATTAGTTTATTACGAGCGAAGAATACTTCTGATGTAGATACTTCTCTTGATCTTGCACATAAAAAAACATCCTAAACTTGTTAATTTTATTTAGATTCAAGAAATTTGAATCAATCTTTGTTTTAATAAGAATAAATATATAATGTTACACATTATATAAGAATAAAAGAAGAGGATAGATACAAGCAGAATAATTCTGTATGTTCTATCCTTTTTTTGTACCACAAATGACCTCATTAATAATAGAAAAATCTATCTTCATTACGACAATCCTTATAATAACTGTTAAGTGACAAAAAAGTTGTTTAGTTTACAATAAAGTCGTTTAAAAAATAATAAAGTTATTAAATAAATGCGGGTCATTCTATTCAACAATCGGGCCAGATTGTTGAATAAGAATATGGTTTATAGCGCAGCAGGATGTTTTATAATAATGTAGAATGTTCTCCAGAATAAGCTCTGTAAGGTGATTAGCGAAATGACAATATTACATATATTCACATTTACAATTAAATTTTTCAATAAGTTTAATATTTTACTGCAGAATGCTTATCTTGAATTTTCGAGAAAGGAATGCTTACATATGTCTAAAATGGTTAATATGCTTTCTATATTATGGCTCCTCAATACGAGAAAACAAATGACTGCTAAGGAGTTGGCTGAGGAATTAGAAATCAGTATCCGTACGGTGTACCGCTATATTGATGCTCTGTGTGCAAGTGGAGTACCAATCATTTCAGATGCAGGACATAATGGTGGGTACAGTTTACTGAATGAGTTTACAAAGGCACCTTTGTTTTTTAGCCCGGATGAGCAGAAAGCGCTTATTCATGCTGCAAAATTTGCGATAGATGCAGGGTATCCCTTTAGTGAAGCATTGGATGAAGCAATTTCTAAGTTGAAAAGGTATACAAACGAGGAACAATTGAATCATATCAATCGTCATTTAAGAGGGTTTGAAGTCATCCATCCTACTGTCGAACCGTCTTTGAAATCTACTCTTCAAGATTTAGAAATTTCTGTTGCTGAAAGTTATAGGTTATTTATTATTTATCATAAAGGAAAGGAAACCGAGCCACAATCACGCCATATTGATCCTTATGGTCTTATTTATTGGAAAGGTAAGTGGTACACAGTCGCTTATTGCCATCTGCGTAAAGAAATTCGAAGTTTTCGAATTGATCGTATTCAATCATTATCCAGAACAGATAAAAAATTTGACCGACCTTTGGGATTTTCAGCACGTTCTTTCTTTCTAAAAGACCTTTTGCCTGATTCAAATCAACTTGAAAAACTCATTTCCGTCCGAATCCAAGGCAAGGCACATGCGCTTGATGATTTATGTCAGCATTGGTTATTTAGCCATGCTTTAATAGAACGATCAAACAATCAAGCTCTTTTTAAGGTTGATAAAGAGTCTATCCATACCTTTGTCCCTTACTTCCTTCTCCCCTATGGTAAATCTATTACCATTTTGGAGCCAACTTTATTACAAGAAAAATTGGTAACTATCAGCTTTGAATTATTCAATCATTATCAAAATACTTCACTTCACTGACCGTATTTGTCAGTGAAGTTTTTTTATGATGTACATGTACAGAATTAAATTTTTAGGAGGCATAAAAATCATGAAGGATTTGAAGTACGAATTTTATATTGCAGGTACACCAAAGGAAGTTTGGAAGGCATTGATCTCTCCTGAGGGTACAAAACAAATTTATTATGGAACCGTCATCAGATCTACATTTCAAGTGGGTGATCTCTTGGAGTATGTCGGTTCTGGAGTAGATGGAGATGAAACGGTGCATGTATACGGAAACGTATTGGAATATGAACCGAATCAGTTACTTCGATTTACTCACTATACCGGAAAGTCGTATATGAAAGATGATCATGCATTTGAGTCAAGAATTTCTTATCTTCTAGAGCCTATTGGCTCATGCACGAAATTGACACTCATTCATGACCAGTGGAAAGAAGGTGACCCCCATTATGAGAACAGCAACAAGGCCTGGTGGATGATTTTAAATAATACAAAGACTTTGGTAGAAACGGGAAGTACTCTAGACTTTGGTGAAGGTTCATAGGTCCGTCACAAATGATTTAACAGAAAGGGAGTAGTGGAGCATAACTCCTTAACTAATTTTTATTTTAAGGTTTATGTTTTTTTAGTCTAGCTCACTGATTGTAAAGTAAACAACTTAAATGTGACTTAAAAAACTTAACTGTGCTCTGGAATTTTTCTAAATAACTGATCTCTTTGAGAGAAGATATATATTTGTTCAACAACCGGGCGCGATTTTGGAAGATCGAAAATTCTATTTATTATTGTTTATTTGTGAATCTTGTTAATGACAATGGCACTTGGACGAGTAAAACATTAAAGGTTATTGAAAATCAAGGTGTTATTGTGATGAAGGCGAAGCATAGTTCTAAAGGTGTTCGCCATAGGAGTGAAATGTTATTAAACAAGTTAATTTAAAAGAACACATTTTCATAATATTAGCGTTTCTTCCACAATCGGGCCATAATTTGGAAGAGTCAAGGCTTCCAGATAGGCTAGGGGCTCTCTAATCTAGGAGTTAAAGCCAATCCCCCTATTAAGAAGGCAAACAACACCTTTTAAAAAGTTTGTCTTATACTTGTCGTCCCTAAACAAGGTGCTTGTATATTTATATAGGATTAATTAATGAAGGAATTAGGTTTTAACGACATTTCCGAAAGAATTCTCCTTCCTCAAGCGTGTGAAGGGCGCTAGCCCAACGATAGGCGGGAGATGAATTTCGGTTTGGCGTAGCCAAAAAGTTCTTTCTTTGCTTTTTATTTTTTCTTCTTTTATAATCAGTCTTATAATTGATAAAGGTTGGTATAATAATGGAATTAGATAGTAATAACCATTCAGTATTCTTATT
>NZ_JBITWA010000036.1:0-20695 GCF_044543425.1 Bacillus sp. NPDC077411
CATAGTTTTGATTATTGTACTCATCTAAAAATACCAACCTTCTTGTACGCTTATAATTTTATTATGGGAAAAAAGGTTTAAATGGGACTTAACTACTTCTTAACTATTTCTTAATTAAGAAGTAGAAGATACAATTGTTCCTCATAAGAAATAAAAAAACACGAGGAGAAGTAGATGTAGAATCCACTCTCACTCGTGCGAAAACGCCTTTCAGATAGCAACCGGAACATTATGAGTTTTTCCGTATTATATTCACTTAAACTTCCCTCTTACATCTTTTAATAGGAAGTGTATTCCAGAAATTGTGGTAAACTAAAAAAAACTTTATACGTTTAAATTTCATAAAAGAGGAGGTTTAATCTTGAACCCCGTTAATGATTATGTTAAAGAAGATTTAAACATTTTATTTGTCGGCTTTAATCCAAGCATTCGCTCAAGTGAGACAGGACATCACTTCGCCAATCCCAATAATCGCTTTTGGAAAATTCTCTATGAAGCAGGATTAACCCCCAAAAAATATGAGGCTTCGGAAGATTATAAACTGTTGGATCTGGATATGGGGCTTACAAACATAGTAGCAAGACCAACTAAGGCAGCGGATGAAATTACAAAGGAAGAGTACAAAGAAGGAAAAGAAATTTTAAAACAAAAAATTATACGGTTAAAACCAAAAGTAGTTTGTTTTGTTGGGAAAGGTGTTTATCTAGAATATAGCGGACAAAAAGTAGCTCCGTGGGGACAGCAGCCTGGGCCCGTTACACCTGGAACAATTGATTTTGTTGCTCCATCCTCAAGCGGGTTAGTAAGAATGAGGCTTGAAGAAATTGTAAAGATTTATAAGCAACTTGCTAAATTTGTATAATCCTCCCCTCCACGTTTTCATTGGATGACTATGTACTTTTATTTTGCATCTTCGTTCCAATGACCACGGTAGCATCCAACTCTTCCGAATGAGCCACTTGCGGTATCAACCCATTGTGAGTGAATATCTCGACGGTATGCGGCGCCTGCTGCTCACTCGTCTCGACGAGCAAATGACCGCCAGGTGCCAACCAAAGTGGCGCCTCAGCTGCCACCCGCCGCTGTATATCAAGCCCGTCCGTTCCCCCGTCGAGCGCCACACGCGCTTCGTGTATACGCGCCTCCGGGGGGAGCAACCCGATTGCCTCGGTGGGTACATAAGGTGCGTTCGCAACCAGGACATCGATGTGGCCCTGCAGTATGACGGGCAACGGTTCATAGAGGTCACCTTCATACACATAACCACCAGCTGCAGTGACGTTGCGCAAAGCACACCGCACCGCAGCAGGATCAATGTCAGATGCGTATAATTCAATCCGTTCCTGCATTGCGGCTAGTACAGCACCCAACGCCCCCGAACCACAGCATAGGTCAACTACGACAGATCCTGGCCGGGTAAGAGCGGCAGCCTGGCGGACGAGAAACTCAGTGCGGTTACGGGGTACGAAGATTCCCGGGTCCACCGCTATCCGCAAACCACAGAACTTCGTCCAGCCGATAACGTGTTCGAGGGGCAAACCAGCTACTCGTCGGTCCACCATAGCGGTGAGATCCTTCGGCGTCCTGGCCGCAGAAATGAGCAACTGAGCTTCATCTTCAGCGAAAACACAACCAGCAGCCCGAAGCCTGTTGACGATAATTGTATAAATGGCGCCTCCATGAAAACCACCACAATTGGCTTTCTCGAAGCTCAAAGATGCTTTCCTTGAATCCATAAGTTCCCCTCATTCCCATCTTCATAATCTGTCCGTTAGCTTAATCAATCAAATTACAGTTCAGTCTACAACTTTATTTTCATCGGGCACTTAGAGTTGAAATTTTTTCTTATTACACATTACAAAAAACACACTAAAAGAGATGTCATCATGATATCTCTCTTGGTGTGTTTTTAAATGGCTTTATTGCCGATTAACATGATTGTGTAGCTTCGAAATAAAGTTTGATTAAAAACGGACAGTATTAGAAATACTTTATTATCACTCAGCAGTAAATATCCATATCAATAATCTTTCAGTTCAATCGCATTGGAAGCTTTCGTCATCATTTTCGTAACCATCTTAAACATTCCATCCATAAGGATAGGTACACGCAACATGAAATTGCGCAGCAAGATTTTGGATTTTGATGTTTCGATCATACTTCCAGCAGCTATCAACCCTATTTTTTGGTTTTCCTCAACAAACTTTCTCATCTCTTTTTCGTAGGCAACAAAGGCACGTTCGTAATTGCCATGCGCAGCTTTGAGTTCACCAGCTAGTACATAAGCTCCAACAAGTGCCAGACTAGAGCCTTGACCCGAAAGTGGTGATGGGCCATACGCCGCATCACCTACCAATGTAATCCGACCTTTTGACCATGTTGGCATATCAATCTGGCAAATCTCATCAAAGTAAAAGTCTGTTGCCTCTTTCATAGTTTTGAGTAGATGCGGAGTTTCCCAACCCGTATGACCTTGGAAAGCATTGTCTACAAGTTTCTTTTGGGCTTCCACATCATAGCGGTCGTACTTCAGTTCCTCTGATTTGAACAAGAACATACCCTTTGCTTCAGTATTATCACGGGCACTATACATACCTACAGTTTTGCCTGGCATCGTATAAAGTAGCTGGCGGTGATCAAGGTTAAGATAATTCTCGAGGGTAAAAATCGAGATATAACAGCCAAGAGTACGCTTAAATTGTTCTTTGTCACCAAAAATTAAGTTGCGCACATTGGAATGGAGCCCGTCCGCCCCGATGATCAAATCGAATGTCTGCGGCTTGCCACGAATAAATTGGACTTCTGCACCGGCTTCGGTCTCATGTATAGCGGTAATCGAATCGTCCCAAATATATTCGATCGTATCCTTGGTCAAGTCGTACAAAATATGACTAAGGTCCTCGCGCATGATTTCGATATCCAGCCCCTGCTGGTTCCCCATACTCGCTTCGCTTATTTGACCTTCGATTTTACCTTTGCTGTTCACGAAGTAAACACCAGTCATGTGCGTGTCAGCTGCACGAACTTGATCGAGAATCCCCATCCGTTTAAGCACCGTAATGGCTACACCACGGATATCAACACCATATCCACCTGGGCGCAATGCGGGCGCCCGTTCTATTACAGTCACGTCGAAACCGTAGCGGTGAAGCCAATATGCTAGTGCCGGCCCAGCAATGCTCGCACCGGAAATAAGAACGCGTATCTTTTGTTTTATAATTGCTTATTCACTCCTATCCTTATTAAAGTCATACAACATATCCACAGTATATTCACGGCCTATTTTATTTATGTACTGCAGTAAAATATAAGACTCTAATTATTCAACAAATTACGAAGAAGACAAAAGTGAACACATGTGGTTTGAAATGAAGAACATTACAGAAGATAACATCCACGGAGTACTCATTAACCATCCATATTTTATCAAATATATGACTGAAGGAACTTCATACAATCTAGATTTCGAGCACTTAACGGACTGGATCATTTATGCAGGAGATGAAGTCATAAAACCAAGCAACTTATATCTATTTTTTGAATAAACGGCTCTCCAAAGCACTGGTGCTTTGGAGACTTCAATAATTAGAAAATTTCCCGCCATGATAACAATAGTAAGTTTCAACTTTAAGGTTTCTAATCTTTCTCAAAGACCATTCTGCTTTCTCAACACTTAAACAAAAGTGTGGATTAGCAATGACCAATTCATGCCCCTCATTAACAGCTGCATCACCTGTAATTACACTTTTTAAACTTGGAAAATATAATGAAATATGACCTGAGGTATGCCCTGGTGTTGCTACTATTCTACATTTGTTATCTAAAATCATATCACCATCATGTACCTTTTCATCAATTGAAACATGCTTCAAATTCTTTAATTGCTGTATAAACCATTTACCAAATTCGATTTCTTCATTTGGCATACTTTCTAGCATTTCTTCGGCTTGAACCAATCTCTCTGACTTCATTTCACCACTAATGTATTTGGATTCAATTTCACTAGCTATAATGTTAATCCAAGGATACTTTTCTTTGAAATCATATAAGGAACCTATATGATCATCATCATAATGAGTAATGATTATATTCTTTAAATCCTTCATTTCATATCCATTTTTTAAAATTTCATTTTCAATTAAAGTTAAAAAATTTGCATACCCTGTATCGACCAAGGTTAGTTCATTATTCAATATAATTAAGCTAGGATAAATGTAATTTTTTTGTCCATTACATTCACATTCAATTGGTAGCTCTATTATCTTCATTTTTCTTCCTCCATACTGCTCGTTTGTAAAACATCAAATAACTGAATATTCTATGCGTTTATTATATAATATGGAAAAAGACGATATGAAATCTTTCATATCGCCTCAATTTTTAAATAACTATTTTATTTTCAAACAACTTTTGTTACTTAAAGTTTTTCATTAAATACCTTTGTTTCTACATCCAAAGAATTAACAATAGACCGTTTCTTTCTCGTGTAGACCCAGCGTCTGCGCTGTTGAATGATGAACTTCTTGGAAAATCTCAGGGTTTTCCACTAGTGACACACCATAAGAAGGAATCATTTCTTTTATTTTCGTTTCCCACTCTTTCATATGTTGTGGGAAACATTTTTCTAATACCTCAAGCATAACGTGAACGGCAGTAGAAGCACCTGGAGAAGCGCCGAGCAATGCAGCTACCGAGCCATCAGCAGCACTAACAACTTCTGTACCAAATTGAAGTGTTCCTTTACCACCAGCATCAGTATCTTTGATAACTTGCACACGTTGGCCGGCTACCACTATATCCCAATCCTTGCTTTTGGCATTCGGAATAAACTCGCGTAATTCTTCCATGCGCTTTTCATTCGATAACATAACTTGCTGGATTAAATATTTTGTCAATGCCATCTCTTTTACGCCTGCAGCCAACATAGTGAAAACATTATTCGGTTTTACGGAACCTATCAAATCAAAATTTGAACCAGTTTTTAAGAACTTTGGTGAGAAGCCGGCAAACGGTCCAAACAGCAATGTTTTTTTGTTATCGAT
This sequence comes from Bacillus sp. NPDC077411, assembly GCF_044543425.1. NCBI lineage: Bacteria > Bacillati > Bacillota > Bacilli > Caryophanales > Bacillaceae > Bacillus > Bacillus sp. NPDC077411. The sequence continues at coordinate 5,043 of NZ_JBITWA010000036.1, forward strand.
ATATCTTGTATCAAGATGCGGAACAGACATTGGAGGAGCGCCAACCTTAGCTTTACCGTATACTTTTGCATGATGCTGCGCTGCAACTTCCGGATTGTTACATACCATAAATAGTCCGCTTACCGGGAATCCTCCAATATGTTTTGACTCAGGAATACCGGTTTTTTGTAGTAAAGGCAGACTTCCGCCCCCACCACCGATAAAGACAAATTTTGCAGTATGGTATTCGATTTTACCGCTATCGATATCATGCACTTTCACTTCCCACGAGCCACCGCTAGTACGTTTAATATCCTTAACACTATGCTTGTAGTTTACCTCGACGTTCTTACTCTGTAAGTGGTCAAACAACATACGTGTTAAAGCACCAAAGTTGACATCCGTTCCAGAGTCGATTTTTGTTGCCGCCATCGGTTCATTCGATGTACGACCTTCCATGATCAGCGGAATCCATTCCTTCAGCCTTTCAGGGTCATCAGAAAATTCCATCCCTTGAAACAGCGGATTGTTTGAAAGCGCTTCAAAACGTTTTTTCAAAAACGATACATTTTTTTCCCCTTGTACTAAACTCATATGAGGTATTGGCATGATAAAGTCCTGTGGATTACGAATCAGATTGCTGTTTACAAGATAAGACCAAAACTGTCTTGAAAGCTGAAACTGTTCATTAATTTTTATAGCTTTGCTAATATCTATAGATCCATCAGATTTTTCGGATGTATAGTTAAGCTCGCATAGTGCAGCATGGCCCGTACCTGCATTATTCCATTCGTTAGAGCTTTCTTCTCCTGCATTTGCGAGTTTTTCAAAGACTTTGATTTCCCATTCAGGTGCTAACTCTTTCAGTAATGATCCCAAAGTCGCGCTCATGACCCCGGCACCAATTAAGATAACGTCTGTTTTTTTCTGCATTTTGCTCATGATAACCTTCCTCATCCCCCATATTTACAAAAAAGAGTAGGCACTCCTGCTTAGATGTCACAAAAAGCAAGGCGCCACCTAGACCCCCCCTAGGAACACACCTTTTCTGTCTCAACTATAACCATATCATATTCTATTATAATTATTTATAGAGTAAAATATCTAGTATTATCTGATAATTATAAACTATTTAAAGCTAATAAAAAAGTAATAAGTCCTTCCACTAGGCCCTAGGAATACACAAAAACTAAAGCCTTAACTCAGCTTCTTGCAAGGGTTAAGGCTTTGGTTTGCCGTTACTTGTGGTATATTTCTCCGCACTTAATAGAGAGTAAAACGTTTTTAAAAAAACTTTAGTTAGTTTAAATGTGTATTCCTCAAAAAATATCCATATCATCTATAAGCTCACTCTTCCACAATCTGGCCCTTTAATGAAACAACATATTTGATATTTTTAAACAACTTCATTGTACAAACCAATATTTTGATTAACCTTTTTATAAACGAGGTAATTTTATTACAAACGGTTAAACTTTGTTTTAAATCTACAATAGTACTTTTTTATTTCAGATATTCTTTTCCTTTTTACCATAAAAAATACCCCTTTAGATAATCATATCTAAAGGGGGGAGACATTGTGAATTTATTTCAAATCCACATGTAGCTTTAGAATAAAGATTGATCAAATTAATACTAATAGCCTTGATAAACAAGCAAAAAGAAAGAGCGTGTTTTGAAAAAAGATTAATCAAAACACGCTCTTAATATATTTTATTGAATCATTCTTTTATAAAAAAAGTTTGATCATTTCTATAATATGTCCTCCATTTGTTTTTCTTGACATAAAAAGGGGCAATCCCTCTAATCCTTTAACTGATAGAAAACCTGTTCAATTTTGCCTCAGTACCAAGCATGACAGTGTTAAGCTCATTCCCTCGGCTATCTTGTCCCCTTCTGAAATAGAGACTGCGTAAAAAATTCTTGCTGTTCACGCGAGCAATCACCTGACTGCGACTTCTCGGCAAATTGCAGCATTCCGCTAAGCCGCTAATCCAATCAGCGATTTCTTGATGTGAAAGTAACTCTTTGTCAATCATCGTATCCACGATGTTGACCAACCGCTCATCATCCTCATCGCTAAAAATGTGTCTACCATTATGAAGCATGCCAGAAATAGCGACAAGAACCTCACGCAGCATTACAACGCTGCTCTCCTCGCACTGCACCAGCTCGACAAAAACATCCGCACCGTGAGACGCGCTGTGAGCCCAGCCTCCTACTGAAAGGTAACCTCGCAGATCCTTCTCCTCTTTATAATAACGGAGCATTGCATGCATTAATTGCTCAATTTCCGCTTGATTGAGAAATGGATTCTGTCTATGGCGTTGCACAACCAAAACGATAGGCAAGGCAGAGAACGTCCTTGTAAAAACTGACTGATCATCCTCGCTGCCAATATTATAGAACAAATGGTTCTCATCAGTCAGAACAGTTAAGAGGCTACGCAACTCCTCTTCACTGAATCTATTCTCTTCCTTAATCCACATATAAAACATCGGATAAATCAGGTTATCCCGTAATTCTGGCTGAGGATCGCCAATATATTGAAGTAACAAAGGTAGGAAATCTTGATGCTGCTCACCTTCGCGTAACTGATACTCATCCTTCTCAATTCTTTGCAAATCCATCATCAATTTGGTCCTTGTATCGCTCATTTTCCCATCCCTCTCATCATTCGTTCTATTCGGTCGATTGTTTTTTCAAATACTCTTAAATCTACGTTGTTATATTTTAAAATTTTTGCAACCTTATTTTTACTCCCGATTCATGAGCTGTAATTAACCTTTGACTCTGCTTTAAGTCATCAATAAGAATTATTTCTGATAATATCCAAAGTGAAATCATATAAATTATCATAGTGTAATAGTTCAATTGCTTTATCTCTTTTCATTTCAAGCCTTACTGCATATGTAGTTTCTCTATTTTTTCGAAATCTGTTCTGCGGCCAGCAATAATATAATTCGAATACTCAGTTAAATAAAAATAATTGCGTTCTAAATCCGACAGAAATTCATGCTGTCTGTTTGTTTTTATTCTGGTACAGGGAGCTTAATGCCATAACGTTGCTATACAATTGTAAGTCAATCTAGTTGCTAGAGTATTATACAGTGGAAATTCACATGGAAATCATAGAGCTACAATCACAGGCTAAATAAGAAAAAAAAAGCTTCCTTATGTATCCTGTGAGGATATCCATTATAAAACCCTAAAATCTTTCATACTTTCTCCAAGAATATAGTGTGAAAACCACATCAAATTCTGCTTCATAATAGCTACATTAATTCCTGGCTGGTCAGAACTATATGCCATTCCTTTAAATATAATTAATTCTGTATCAACTTCCATATCCTTTAATCCTTGATATAGGTCATATGCATTTGGAGTTGGAATTCTTGCATCCTTTTCGCCATGTTGGATTAAAGTGGGAGTACAGGCTGATTTAATATATGTCATTGGTGATGTTTTAGTATATATCTCTGGATCATTCCATGGATTATTTCCTAAATACATCCTAATAAAGTAAGGTATATCTGTATTTACATAATGGGTACTCCAATTAGTAATTCCACCTCCAACTGAAATAGCTTTAAATCTACTACTAAACGTAGAACAGAAAGCTGATATATATCCCCCGTTGCTCCATCCCATAACCCCTACTCTATCTTTATCTGCTATCCCTTTGTCAACTAGTTTATCCACTCCAGATATAACATCATCGTAGTCAGCAATTCCCAGTTTTCTATAGTTTGCTTTTAAGAATTCATTACCATAACCAGAACTTCCCCTGTAGTTTGGTTCTAAAACTATAAAGCCTTTTTCGATAAACTGTTCAATAGGATACTTCTCATTAAAACAGTCTGAAAATATTGGAAAGGATGCCCAAGCCGGACCACCATGGATTACCACTAATAAGGGATATTTTTTATTTGCATCAAACTCTACTGGGGTTGATAAAACACCCTCTATTTCAAGACCATCACTACTTTGCCATGAGATTATTTCTCTGTTACTTTTAAGCTTTCCTTTGAAAAAGCTATTTTCATTCGTTATTTTTTTATCGTCTAAATAGATTTCAAAGGTTCCATTTGTTATAGCCTTATTATAGGATATATGATTTCCATCCCTTGTTATAGAAGCATCCATTATAAAGCTATCTACTTTTTCACTTAATATTTCCACAGTGCCATCCTCAGATAGCAACCCAATAAGATAATTAGTTTTATTCTGCCATCTAATTAAAATTCCTTTAGCTGTCCACCGTAATGGAATAACCGTACTATCAAAATCTGTTAAAGGTTGAATTAGCTCTCCATTATTAATATCATATATCTCTAATGTACTATCTTGTATATGGGTCTTATAGTAATCCTTCTCCCTTATACTTGCTGAGTAACATATTTTGCTGCCTTCAGGAGAAAAGCAAACGCTCCCTCCCAACAACTTATCTATATTCATCTTTTGTAGCTCTCCAGCTTTAATATCTAGTATGTATAGATCTCCATTAATATAATCTCTCATATTTGGGCTTGGTGTAGCCATAAATACAAGCTTTTTCCCATCATTTGAAATATCAAATTCATGGATATGAAAATCCTTCCCATCAGTTAGTTGATAAACAACGCTATTTTCGTGTTCATATTTATCATTTTGTATTACTTTTTCTATTTCAATGTAATATAAACAATTATTCTGGTATTCCTTACCTATATGATGGAAATTTCCATATAGTTCCTTACGTTTCTTTATCACCTCAGATTCTTTTGACTGTGCAACATAATAAAAACCCTTTCCAGTAGGCTCCCATTTAAATTTACTGACCCCTTCTTTTTCATCAGTAATTTGAACCCCACTATAACCATCTATTGAATTAACAAAGATCTGATTTTTCTTATTATCCCCGTCACCAACCGGGCTAAGATATGCGATATTCCTAGAATCTGGAGACCATAATGGGTATGTACTATCTATATCCCTAGTTGTTAATGGGTAACTCTGCCCCTTATCTTTTTCATATATCCATACATGATTCCTATATTTATTGTCTTTCCAGTTAGCCGTCTTCTTGACAAATGCTACGTTTTTGCCATCATCACTTATGTTTGTACCTGATAAGGTTGGTAATGAAATAATCTCTTCTATACTTAGATATGTTTTTTCATTCATTTTCACTAATAACCCCCCTCGTAATGTCTAGGTTCAATAAAACCTCTGCCCTATGCTGAACCCCTTTAGAACTGTGTTTAGCTTTCACCACTGTAATACCTTGACCTTCAATGCTTTTCAATGACTTACTTGTCCAAGTTCCACTATCATTCACAAGATTTATAAGCAGTCGATCATAAATAGTTTTCCATTCACGAATTTCAAACAATGATAATATTAACATCGACAAAGAGCGATTTTCCCGTTCAATTTCAAACTTCTCTAACACACGTTCTTCTAACAGTTTATCTTTCATTTTGATAGTATGAGCGACTTCAAATACACCTTGTCCTTTATCAACTGTTAATAAAAAGTCCGTTGTCATAACAATTGGATCAGCTGGGTGTTTAATCCCAAGCTCTTCAGCAATGACAATCGTCTCTTCTTGGTAATAAAGGAAATTGTTCACGAATACCTAAAATAAAATCTAAAAATTCAGTTAAATAAAAGTAGTTCCGTTCCAAATCCGATAAAAACTCATGTTGTCTGGCGTTCTTTATACCTTTTAATCTTGTTGACCGCCCTCCCTAATGAGGAAACATCTTAAATTTTAAGCCAAGGCTGATAATCTGCCCCACTACCCATTCCTCTACCCTCTTTAATCCACTTATCGATTTTAGATGTTCTTTTCTTTTCGGCACAAAAACACCCCTTCAGACAATCATATCCAAAGGGGTAAAGCTTCGCAACTTTTTTATAAACATCGCGACTTTATTTTAAATCTACACAGCTTGTTCCAAATCTATAAACTCTTACTCAACAGTCACCGACTTAGCCAAGTTACGTGGTTTATCAACGTCACACTCGCGGTGAAGTGCTGCATAGTATGAGATTAACTGTAATGGAACTACTACTGCAAGCGGCGCTAGTGCCTCGTGTACAGCTGGTACGATGAAGCGGTCGCCTTCCATTTCTAAGCCTTTCATTGCGATAATGCAAGGGTTTGCTCCGCGTGCTGCTACTTCTTTTACGTTACCGCGAATTCCAAGGTTTACGTGCTCTTGCGTCGCAAGTGCGATAACTGGTGTACCTTTTTCAATTAACGCGATTGTACCGTGTTTTAACTCTCCTCCAGCAAAGCCCTCTGCTTGGATGTAAGAGATTTCTTTTAGCTTTAATGCACCTTCTAAACCTACGTAGAAGTCAACGCTGCGGCCAATGAAGAAACAGTTACGTGTTGTTGCTAAGTATTCTTTTGCAATTGCATCCATTTCATCTTTTTGATCGCAAAGTACTTCCATTGCGTTTGCAACAAGACCTAGTTCTTTGATTAAATCAAAACCAATTGTTAAACCTTTTGCTTTTGCAATGTCAGCTGCTAAGATTGCAAGTACTGCAAGCTGTGCTGTATATGCTTTCGTAGAAGCTACAGCAATTTCAGGGCCAGCATGTAATGGCAATGTGTAATTCGCTTCACGAGATAGTGTAGAGCCTGGTACGTTTGTAATTGTTAATGCTTTATGTCCCATTTCATTTGTTTGCACAAGTACTGCGCGGCTATCTGCAGTTTCACCACTTTGTGAAATGTAAATGAAGAATGGTTTTTCTGTTAATAATGGCATGTTGTAAGAGAATTCACTTGCTACATGTACTTCTACTGGTACCTTTGCAAAACGTTCCATGAATTGTTTTCCAACAAGACCTGCATGATAACTTGTTCCGCACGCGATGATATACACACGATCGCTTTCTAAAATTGCATTGCGAATTTCTGCATCAAGTTCGATCTCACCAGCTTCATTTTGATACTTTTGAATAATATTACGAATTACAAGTGGTTGCTCATCGATTTCTTTTAGCATGAAATGAGGATATGTTCCTTTTTCAATGTCACTTGCATCTAATTCTGCTGTATATGGTGCACGATCAATCGTTTCACCTTGTAAATTTTGAATTGTAATCTTTTCTTTTGTTACAAGAACCATTTCTTTATCCATTAGTTCGATAAATTGATCTGTAACTTGTAGCATTGCCATCGCATCACTTGCAACAACATTAAAGTTATCTCCAGTACCCACTAATAGTGGGCTTTTGTTTTTAGCAACATAAATCATGTCTGGGTTTTCTGCATCAAGTAATGCTAATGCATATGAACCGTGTAATAGTGTTAATGTTTTACGGAATGCTTCTTCTACCGTCAAACCTGTTTTCACTTGTTTTTCTACAAGCTGAACGATTACTTCTGTATCTGTTTCACTTACAAAGTTTACATCTTGAAGATATTCATTCTTTAATAACTCATAGTTTTCAATTACACCGTTATGCACAAGGGTAAAGCGCTCTGAAGTACTTTGATGCGGATGTGCGTTCACCTGACTTGGAACGCCATGAGTTGCCCAACGTGTATGACCGATTCCCACGTTAGCTGCTACATTTTCATCCACGATTTCGCGAAGTTTTGCAATGCGGCCTTTTTCTTTAAATACAACAACACCGTTCGCTGCTTGCACTGCAATACCAGCTGAATCATATCCGCGGTATTCTAACTTCTCTAACCCTTTTAATAAAATTTCCTTTGCATCTTGTTCCCCAATAAATCCTACGATTCCACACATAATTAGTCGCCGTTACAATATGCTTATGCTCTTTCATAAACATATAACGACATAGCCTGATCTTATTTTTGTATACCAAAAACGGATTTATATATCGCTAGCTTTGTAAGCTTGTAACGGCTTTCACCTTCCTCTCATTTTAGTTTCAGCCTGTATACTTCATACTGCTAGTGTAATCCGTTCTTTTTCTCTCATCACACTTTCACCTTTGTCCATTGAGTTACCTCAGTGCTTTAAGTAAAAGCTTTCGGTTGTGATGAACAACCGGGAGCCATCCGCCGAAATCTCGATAAACTCCTCCTCGTCAACTACATCGCAGGTAGTTCTGGCGCTTCTTACTTCAACCTATTTTGCTGAGAAAAAGAACAAAATCATCTTATAACAAATGGAATAAACCGTCAATGAAATTTTTTCATTGTAGATAACAAGTATATGCAAAAGGAGCACCAAATGTGCCCCTTTTTTAATAACATTCGGTTATTATTCAGCTCCAACTTCCGCTTTTACAACTTCTACAATACGACTTACGTATTGATCACAAAGATCTTGTGTTGGCGCCTCTGCCATAACACGAATTAATGGCTCTGTACCAGAAGGACGAACAAGAATACGACCATCTCCATTCATCTCTTCTTCTACAACACGAATGATTTCTTTAATTTTTTCATTTTCTAATGCTTGTTTTTTATCTGTTACGCGAACATTCACAAGTAATTGAGGGAACTTTTTCATTTCACTTGCAAGCTCAGATAATGATTTTTTCGTCATTTTCATAATGTTTACAAGTTGAAGTGCACTTAACATACCATCTCCAGTTGTAATGTAATCTAAGAAAATAATATGACCAGATTGTTCCCCGCCAAGATTATAGCCACCACGTTTCATTTCTTCCATTACGTAACGGTCACCAACAGCTGTTTGATTACTTGTAATGCCATTTGCTTCTACCGCTTTATAGAAGCCTAAATTACTCATAACTGTTGAAACAACTGTGTTATGTTTTAATTTTCCAGATTCGTTCATATATTTCGCGCAAATGTATATAATTTGATCGCCATCTACAACATTTCCCTTTTCGTCAACAGCAATTAAACGGTCACCATCTCCGTCAAATGCTAGACCAATATCGGCACCTTTTTCTTTCACAAACGCTGCTAATACTTCTGGATGTGTAGAACCTACACCATCGTTAATATTCATGCCGTTTGGCGATGTTCCCATTGTAGAAATGTCAGCTTCTAAATCAGCAAACAAATATGGTGCTAGAGAAGATGTTGCACCATGTGCACAATCTAACGCAATATGTAAGCCAGAGAAATCTTCATCCACCGTTTGTTTAATGTATTGTAAGTATTTTTGTCCACCTTCAAAATAGTCATTTACTTGACCTAAAGCTGTACCAACAGGGCGCGGAAGTTCATCTACTTCTTTATCTAATAGTGCTTCAATTTCTTCTTCTTGCTCGTCTGTCAGTTTAAAACCATCTGGACCAAAAAACTTAATTCCATTATCTTGTACAGGATTATGAGATGCAGAAATCATTACACCAGCTTGTGCATCTAACGCTTTCGTTAAATAGGCAACCCCAGGAGTAGAAATAACACCAAGGCGCATTACTTCTGCTCCAATTGATAATAGCCCAGCTACTAAAGCGCCTTCTAACATATGTCCAGACACACGTGTATCACGGCCAATAATAACTTTTGGACGCTCTGTATTTTTTGTTAATACATAGCCACCAAATCGACCGATCTTAAACGCTAATTCAGGCGTTAATTCCTCATTCGCAACGCCTCGTACGCCGTCAGTACCAAAATATTTTCCCATTGCTATTCGCTCCTTTTTTCTTGCTCATTTCCTTTATTTGTTGGCTGCTCTGGCTGTCCTTGCACTTCATGTCCTGTTTCTTGCTTCTTTGCAAGCTCTACCTTCGCATTTTTTTGTTTTAATTCTAGTGTGACATTATTGGGACCACTAATTTGAATCGGAACGTCATGTGTTCCTGCACTCATATTTCCTATATTAATTGATGCTTTAATCTGTTCTGCGCTCATCTTCTCTATAACACTTGCATCCCCAAAAACATCAACACTGATTTTCCCATTTTGTGGATCGGAAAATTTCATTGTTAATAAATCTGATAACCCATTCACCTGTAAAGGAATGTCAGTTATTGTTTTTCGCTGTTGCTTTTGTACTTCAACTGTCACTTTCACTTGGCTAGGTGCCGCTTTTGTAACACCTTTAGGTAAAGAAACAGAGGCATCGAAGGTAGTTGACTCTGTAATTTTACTCAAGTCCACTTCGATGCCCTCAAGAGATGTAATATTATCAAGTACGTCTTTCGAACCATAAATCTCCACTTCACTCGGTTCAACTTTTATACTCGTTACGGTTATACCTTCTTGTAAGCTTCCCGTTTTCGTGACGCCTAGGGAAACTGTTTTTTCAGGTGATGAAACTGGTACAGTGACATTGACAGTAGAAGAACCTGTTTTCAAATCTAACTGATTCCCGTCTTTATCATACAATACAATTTTTGCTTCTTTTGTTACTGTTTTGTTAACACCTTTCAAATCAACATACGCCCGCACAAGGGCAATTTGTGAAAGTTGCTCTGTTGTACCGGCTACTTCTACTGTGCTTGGCTTAACAATCGGTTTATCTATAGCTGTTCCTGCCTGCACTTGATTCTCATTTAAATATTTCACTTCTACAGGAAAAGATTTTACTTCTTTCTTTTTAATGGTGACTTGTATTTTTGCTGGCTGAACTTTTAAATGTAAATTACTTGGAACACCGCTATATTTTAAAGGGATTTCATATGTCCCTGGCGTATAACCACGCAAATTAACAAATACCTCAAACTGCCGTTTTACTTTAGCAGCCGCCACAACATTATTTTGTCCTTCAAGCGTGACACTTACTTTTTCAGGAATTCCGCTTACAATATACTTATCTTCATCATAATATGCAGATACCGGGACTCCAGATATTGTTTCTGTTGTATCCCCTACTGGAAAAGGCGATGGATTAAAATTATCTGATACATTTTTATCTATGTTTGTTGACATGTAGAGCATAATTGCTAATAATAATGCAATTCCTCTTAAAAACCAATGGTTATCCATTAACTTATCCATGACGTTTTCTCCTCCAATTCCACAAAGATGAAGAAGACTGTTTTACGTTTCCGCCTAATTCTTTCATAAGCAATTCCTTTAATTGTTCACTTTTCAAATCACGATGTAATTCGCCGTTTTTTGTTAAAGAAATTTGTCCCGTTTCTTCTGAAACAACAATCGTTAAACTATCTGTTACTTCACTTACGCCCATTGCCGCACGATGACGTGTTCCTAATTCTTTAGAAATAAATGGGCTTTCTGATAATGGTAAATAACAAGCTGCTGCTCTAATAATATTTCCTTGCATAATCACTGCCCCGTCATGTAGCGGTGTATTCGGTATAAAAATATTAATTAATAGCTCTGATGAAATATTTGCATTTAGTGGGATTCCTGTTTCGACATAATCCCCCATACCAGTTTCTCTCGCCATTGTAATAAGTGCACCAATACGACGTTTTCCCATATACTCTGTTGCCTTTACAACAGCATTTACCACTGACTCATGTTCATCTTCCTCTTGATTGCTTCCACGTGAAAATAAACTTCCCCGTCCAAGCTGTTCAAGAGCACGTCTTAACTCTGGTTGAAAAATGATAATAATCGCTAAAAATCCCCAAGTTAACGCTTGATCCATAAGCCATTGCAGCGTATGCAATTCAAAGAAATTACTTAAAATACGAACAATAATGATTACTGTAATTCCTTTTAAAAGCTGGACAGCTTTTGTACCACGGATTACAAGAATCAATTTATATATAACAAACCATACAAGGGCGATATCTACTATAGTGCTGAGATATTTCAAAAGAACATTCATATCTCCAAAAGGCATTCTGACCCTTCCTCCATCTATATGTAATTTACAACAACAAATTAATTATAACATACATTATACGAACCACAATTTCAAACCACATTTCTAAACCTGACATGTAATCGTTAGATGTCAGACTTTAAGAAGAGATTATAAAGTGAAACTTTAATCAGTGGGAATCTTCTTCATCCCCCACTAATTATTGGCCCTCACCAATCGGGCGCATGCCAGCAGTTTATCTCCCACCTAGCTTCTTTAGAAAAGCGGAAGCGGCTCGCCCAGAATCGCAGGACGCCCACGCCTCTGGAACTGGACAATGTTTTTGCTGAATTTTGAGGTGGGAGTATTACTGCCCGCAAATAGTGGGATAAACATAGTATGCCACTGTATTTTTATTTTAAAGTAAAAAAAGCAGCTTTTCAGCTGCTTTTTTAAATTATTTCAACTTTTCACCAAATAAAGATCCCATTAACGCTACAGCTGCAATTGCTGTTTTATTTTTTTCATCTAAAATCGGATTTACTTCTACAAATTCAGCAGATGTAATCATACCAGATTCAGCTAACATTTCCATTGCTAAATGACTTTCACGATACGATAAACCACCAGCAACCGGTGTACCTACGCCAGGTGCATCATGTGGGTCAAGGCCATCTAAATCTAAAGATAAATGTACACCGTCTGTATGTGATAAGTATGCGATTGTTTCTTCCATAACCGCTGTCATTCCCATGCGATCAATTTCATGCATAGTGAAAACTTTAATACCCTCTTTACGAATAAATTCTTTCTCTCCATCATCTAAAGAACGAGCACCGATAATAACTACATTTTCTTTTTTCACTTTCGGATACTCACCGTATAAATTAACAAGTGACGGATGACCATGTCCTAAACTTGCAGCTAATGACATACCATGAATGTTCCCAGATGGAGATGTTTCCTCTGTATTTAAATCTCCATGTGCATCGTACCAAATAACACCAAGATTTTTATAATGTTTCGCAATACCAGCAAGCGTTCCAATCGCAATGCTATGATCGCCGCCTAATACAAGTGGAAAGCTTTTCTTCTCAATAATGCTATCAACTTTACTTGCTAGCTCATGACATACTTTTACAACTTGTTCAAGATTTCGTAATTTTTCATTTTCATTTATTTGAACTTCTCTTTCAATACATATATCTCCTAAGTCTTCTACGTTATATCCTATATTTTCAATTCTTTCAATAACTCCAGCATAACGAATCGCGCTCGCACCCATATCAACACCACGGCGCATTTGTCCTAAATCCATCGGTACTCCCACAATTGAAATTTCTTTCTTCATAGATGATTCCCCCTTTTATGCTTTCACTAAATATTTTAAATCTTTTATATTATCTGACTCAACTCGACATTTTTTTGTATTTATATACACTTAATACATTACAAAGAAGCAATACATTAAGACTTTTTCACTAAAATATGCATAAAGTGAAACTTCCGTCAGTGGCGGTTTTCTTCATCCCCACTGACGGAAAGCCCGCCCAATCGGGCTTTTACGGGCAGTTATCCCCCACCTATCTTCTTTGCTTCTCTCTGAATCTTGAGGTGGGGGTCTTACTGCCCGTTAATGCGGGATAAAAAAAGCGCCCCTTACGAGTAGGGACGTTTTTGTAATCCTAGTTTCCATACAGCCGCAATATTTCGCGCTGTTATATAAATATTTTCTTTTCCCATTTCATATGCTTCTTCTAATGTCATTGCTCCTGAAACAATACTAAATACAGCATCAATGCCTTTTTCATAAATAGGGGTATGATTCGGATGAACAGCTCCGGCAATTGCAATAACAGGAAGATTATACTCTTTAGCTCGTTTTGCTACTCCTATAGGCGCTTTTCCATAGATTGTCTGTTCATCAATTCTTCCTTCTCCTGTAATCACTAAATCCGCATCTTGCAGATGAACATTAAAATTCATGTAATCAAGTACAATATCAATCCCTTTTCTGAGCGTACCATGTAAAAAAGCAACAATAGCTGCTCCAAGTCCTCCCGCAGCACCTGCTCCTGGAACAAATTCAATATCAACATGAAGGGTTTGTTTAATTAACCTAGCATAATGCTTCAAATTACAGTCTAATCGCTCTACCATCTCCTCTGTAGCCCCTTTTTGTCTTCCAAATATAAACGACGCCCCTGTCACCCCTGTTAAAGGATTTGCAACGTCACAAGCTGCTTCAATTTTAACATGCGCTAAACGAGAATCTAACTGTGATATATCAAAATAAGTAATACAATCTAAATTTCCTCCACTTGGCTCTATAGCACAATTACTGCTATCAAAAAAACGTACACCTAACGCAGATAACATTCCTGCTCCTCCATCGTTTGTAGCACTTCCTCCAAGCCCTAAAATAATACGATGAACCCCTTGTTCTAATGCATGTAAAATGAGTTCTCCCGTCCCTCTTGTTGTCGTTAAAAGTGGATTCCTTTTCTCAAGTGAAACATGATGTAAACCAGAAGCCGCTGCCATTTCAATAAAAGCAGTCTGTTTATCCGCAGAAAGGCCGTAAAATCCTTCTACTACGTTTCCTAATGGGCCTGTCACAGGGACCTTTACGATTTTCCCTTGCACCGCATCAACAAGTGCTTGTACTGTCCCTTCCCCGCCATCTGCAATAGGAATTCTTATATACTCTGCCTCTGGATATATAGAGCGAAACCCTTTTTCTACTGCTTCACACACTTCTAATGCCGTTAAACTTTCTTTATAAGAATCGGACGCAATAATAATCTTCACATGAAATAACTCCCTTCATCCTCAATATTAAAGTTAGAGTCGTCAAAAATATATACCTTTCTTTTTAGGCGGGCGAGAGCATCTGGCCATGCATAGAAGTGATCAGGGCCCTTTCCTGCCACATATAAGGGTTAAAACAAGTGGAGAAAGCAAGCGTAGGTCATGTTTTATGACGCATCGCAGCATCTTACATGTCAAAAAATTAAAATGGATTTATATAAACAAAAAAAAGCTTGAAGTCTATTATTCGACTTCAAGCTTTTTTAACTGTATGGAGCCTAGCGGGATCGAACCGCTGACCTCCTGCGTGCAAGGCAGGCGCTCTCCCAGCTGAGCTAAGGCCCCAGGTTGGAGCGGAAGACGGGATTCGAACCCGCGACCCCAACCTTGGCAAGGTTGTATTCTACCACTGAACTACTTCCGCAAAAAATGGTGAGCCATGAAGGACTCGAACCTTCGACCCTCTGATTAAAAGTCAGATGCTCTACCAACTGAGCTAATGGCTCTTAAATGGCTGGGCTAGCTGGATTCGAACCAGCGCATGACGGAGTCAAAGTCCGTTGCCTTACCGCTTGGCTATAGCCCATTAATACTTACTAGTATGTTCTTCTCACCAAAAAAATAAACCCTTATAAGGTTGTTTTTTAAATGGTGGAGGGGGGCAGATTCGAACTGCCGAACCCGAAGGAGCGGATTTACAGTCCGCCGCGTTTAGCCACTTCGCTACCCCTCCGACATTGAAATTTATATGGTGGAGGATGACGGGATCGAACCGCCGACCCCCTGCTTGTAAGGCAGGTGCTCTCCCAGCTGAGCTAATCCTCCAAAAGTGGTGACCCGTACGGGATTCGAACCCGTGTTACCGCCGTGAAAGGGCGGTGTCTTAACCACTTGACCAACGGGCCAAAAAGTTTTGATACTTCTCACAAGCTTCCAACCGGGCTTGAACCGGTGACCTCTTCCTTACCATGGAAGTGCTCTACCAGCTGAGCTATGGAAGCATATGGCTCCGCAGGTAGGACTCGAACCTACGACCGATCGGTTAACAGCCGATAGCTCTACCACTGAGCTACTGCGGAATAACATCAGCCTGGCAACGTCCTACTCTCACAGGGACAAAGTCCCAACTACCATCGGCGCTAGAGAGCTTAACTTCCGTGTTCGGTATGGGAACGGGTGTGA
>NZ_JBITWA010000037.1:0-15403 GCF_044543425.1 Bacillus sp. NPDC077411
TGTTTGTTTCGTTCAGTTTTCAAAGAACTTATCCGCCGCTCAATTGCGACTTCCTTATGTTAACATCTCAGTCATTCGATGTCAACTAAGTTTTTCATTTCGTTTATCGCAGTTACTTTATTTCACCGGCGACTCGTATAATATTACTCCTCTATATAATAATAGTCAATAACTTTTTTAAACTTTAATTATTATCCTCCATTACTTCATTATTTTGTATAACTGCGACTTATATGCTAAAAAATCAAAATGGATTTAAATAGACCGGATAGAACAATTATTTAGTATGTTTTATATGAAGTTCCAGGTGTATGAACCTAGTATCTCTTACTATTCAACTTATGAAGTAAATCTATAGAGACTCCATATAAAACGGACGTTAACTCAATATTTTAATGAAATAGAAAAAAGCTTTTTTACCCTAATAACATTTCTCTATTGCTAAACTACTGTGCAATTACGTTAACTTATAAAAACCCCTTAATTTCACGAACCAATTCCCCTGCATGATCAAACATCATAGCATGAGATGATTCAGGAATTACAACTGTTTTACTTTCACTTAATTTACATTCAACATTTTTTATAAATGCTAATTTCTTATTCAGGTCACCTTCTTTTTCTGCCGGAAGAAACAACACTCTACATCGGACATGATCATACCACTCTTCTATCCTGCGATCGTACAGATCTTCTGCAATCTGTCTCATATTCTCCCTCTTAGACACAAAAGTCACTTTTCCATTTTGAAGTTTTCGAGGTTTATAATCTTCCATAACTAAAGCTCTGTTCTTATTCCATGGCAGCCAATTCCTTTTCATATACTGTATCAAGGCTTCTCTTGAATCAAACTCTTGTTCCGGATTAGAAAAGGATTTATTAAAATGCTCTTCTTTAGATTCCGTATATAAGCCCCCAGGTCCTGAATGATTGACCAAAGCACCTTCAGAATTAACTAATGAAATAACTCTATCTGCATACATCGATGCAAACATTGTCCCAACATAACATCCAAGTGAGCTCCCTACTATATGAGTTTTATAAATACCGAGAACATCCAGCACCTCTCGAACATCTTCAACTAAAGTTTCAAGTTGATATCCTTTTTGAGGATGATCCGAATTGCCGTGTCCCCTTATATCGATAGCAATTACGCGATATTCTTCTGTAAAACTTGGAATAATACTCCGCCAAATAGCTGCACTTCCTCCCATATAGTGCAGGAACAAAATTGGCTCACCGTTCTGGCTGTACTCATAAGCTTTAATTTTTACTCCCTTTGCATTTACCGCATATTCTCTCATTCCCTAGTCCCCCTTTAGTTCTCCCCCTCGTTGATGAAGGGAACTTCGTGACTTCACATTTATTTTATCGTATATTGGTGACAAACAACGTCACTAATACTAGGACTAAATCAGTAGTAGTCATTTTTATATACAAAAGTATACAAACGTGGGCAAATATGTTCGTATACTTACTATTGATTCGGTTTCAAGCCTAAGTGAGTGCGTTTTGACGAAAGTTAAATTGCATGATGAACTACGATTGATGAGTAAGTTGAAGACTTACCCTCGGATACACGCTTTAGTCCGTTGCTCTAAGAGTGTGGAAGGATGACCGACTACTACTGACCTGTAGTCAAACACCGAAACACATGAACTCTCATCTGTCATTGGCAAAAAGCGAAATTCTCCGAAAGGATGACTGGTCAGAGATGACTAAAAATCAAAACAAAGAATATTGTTTTGTATTGGATGTAGGAGGAAGGAAATTAGCTCCTACAAGTGTCAACAATGGATGGTACTTAATTAGGAAGAAAAGAGCAAGACTTGTTGCAAAATACCCAATGGTAATTCAACTACATAAGTCAGTGGAAAATGTAGATTATAAAATTAGGTTGGGGATAGACGATGGTAGTTTACACGTTGGGGTTGGGTTAGTACAAGAATGTAAAACAAAAAACAAGCCAATCTTTAAAGCTAATATTGAACATCGAAAAGATGTATCAAAGCTAATGGAGAAAAGAAGAGGGCATAGACGATACAAAAGAAATCACAAACGGTATCGTCAAGCAAGATTTGATAATCGTGCAAGTAGTAGAAAAGAAGGAAGAATCGCACCTAGTATACTCCAAAAGAGACAAACGATTATTAGGTTTGTAAATAAGATTTCAAAATGGATAGACATTGCAAGTATTCACTTAGAAGATGTTGCGATAGATATACGAGCATTAACTGATGACAAGAAGTTATACAACTGGCAATATCAAAAATCCAATCGGCTAGATGAAAACATGAGAAAGGCTGTAATTATACGAGACAAATATAAATGTATGGAATGTAGAAAGTCAAACTGTATGTTAGAAGTACATCATATTGTCCCTAGAAGGTTAAGAGGCTCTAATACATTAGATAACCTGATTACACTATATAGTAAATGTCACCAAAAAACAGAAGGTAAAGAAGAAAATTTTGTTGATAAGTAACAAAAAATGATTAACGGAAAGAGTTTACGGCTAGACTTTGCTCAACACGTTATGCAAGGTAAAAACTGGTTACAACAACATTTATCTCAGTATGGTACTTTGCTTTTAACAAGTGGTGGAGATACTGCAAATAGGAGAATAGATTGGGGTATTGAAAAGTCACATTCTAATGACGCTTTAGTTATTTGTGGATTAGAGATCCATGATACAAACATAAAAGACTGGGGCATTAAACCAATCAGAAGGAAAACGAAAGCAATACATTCTGAAACTTATGGGTTTAGCCATAGAGATATTGTACAATACACAGACACAAAAAAGGTAACTCATGTTGGCTATATTACTGCAATGTACCCAGATAAGTTACAAATTAATATTCAAACAAAAGAGAAACATCTAAAAAGAGTGAATACAAGAAAAAGTGTACTAAAGTGGAGATTTAGAGGGTTGTATTTCCTATGAATGACCACACATGAATACTTTTGTGTATATTTTTTGAAGGAGATATTTTTATGTCTAGAACAGGGAGATTATTTGAGCTATTAATTACACTAAATACAAAGTATCGCTTTACTGCTCAAGAGCTAGCAAATGAATTTTCAGTATCCAAAAGAACAATACTTAGAGATTTACAACTATTAAGCGAAATGGGTGTCCCTCTTTTTTCTTCCCCTGGACCAAATGGTGGATACACTCTTATAAAGAAACAAAAACTTCCTACTATCTCATTAACACCAGAAGAAGCTACAGGATTACTTCTGTCCTATCAACTTTTAGAAGATGGACCTTTTCAACAAGAAAATATATCAACTCTTACTAAAATCCGTTCCAACATGTCTATAGAGATGCTTCAAAAAATCGAGGCATTACAAGATAGACTAGCTATAGATTCTCCGAAAAGAAGTTTTAAAAACCATTACCTCAAAGAGCTTTTCCAAGCATCATTAGACAAAAAACACCTTCAAATAGAATATGAATCTCGTTCGGGGTATTCAACCCGAACAATCTTTCCCCATGGAATTGTTCTAGCTAACGGCTTATGGTACTCTCCTGCATTTTGTTATAAACGAAAAAGAAATGTACCATTTCGAGTCGATCGGATTCTTTCACTCAAAATACAACAAGATTTCTCAGAGCCACTTCCAATAGATATGACCATACAACAATGGTTAAATCAAACAGAAGCAGCATCAAAAGAACTTACTTTACGAGCAACACTAACTAAAAAAGGCTGTAAAATACTAGATCCTCACCCTATTGGAGAATGGATTCAAGTTACCTCTAATGGCACGGGAATAATTGAAGAGAAATTTAGAGAGTCAGATATCCCTTTTATCGGAGGGCTTTTCCTTAGTCTCGGAGCGGAAATATTAATAAAGGAGCCTGCTGAATTAATACAGTTTGTACGGGAGAAAGCGTTGGAAGTAGTTAGCCAATACTCAAAAATATAAAATGTCTCCTTATTTCAAATCTGTGGAAGTTTTACTTGCACCTACAGTTACGTGAGGCGGTATGATCGGAGTAACCAAATTGAACCAGAAAAGGAGATGAATGTAACATGAGTAATAACAGAACATATTCAATCGGAGAATTCTCTACCAAGACCGGGACATCCATACGGACATTACATTACTATGATGAAATTGAGCTGCTCAAAGCTGAAAAACACCCTCATTCTGGTCACCGCCAATACACTGAACAGGATATACTTACGCTGCAAAAAATTGTTGGGTTTAAATTTTTAGGCTATAGCTTGGAGCAAATAAGTAAAATGATGAATGAATCCAGTTTGAATGTAACCTTACATGATACGTTACAAAACCAAAAAAAGGCTTTCGAGCAGAAAAAAGAGCAAATTGAAACAACGCTAAATGCAATTAATCGTACGATTCGATTGATAGAAGATGAAGGAGAAGTGGATAGTACAATCTTAATGAGTTTAATAAACAGCATGCAAACAGAAAAGCACCACCGACTATGGATTGAACAACATACGTCAAAAGAAGTAGCTGATCAGTTATTTAATAAGCCTGAAGAAGAAATAATAGCATTAGATAAAGAATTTATCCAGTTATCTAAAGAAGTAAAAAGATTAGTGGGAAGACCAGTTCATGATCCCGAGGTACAGGGATTAATAGATAAGCATATGAAAACCACACTTGAATTGGTTAGTGAAGAAGCGATGCACGCTATACAAGATATAGAGGAATTAGAAAAAGAAAAACTTGTAAACATGATTCCTTCCCCATATACAAGAGAGGAAGAAGAATGGTTAAATCAAGCCATGGAGTATTATATGATTCAAAATGGTATGAATGATCCGAAGATAGATTAAGAAGAAAACCAGCTCCTGTTAGACACTGTATAAAAGAAAATCCCCCAAAACAGGCTATTTGTTATGGATAAATATAGTTATCATCTTAATTGAATTTACAATCTACCTTATTTCACCAATTAATGGTATATAATTAGTTTTGTTTACACAACCAAATTACACTTTAAAAGCAGGTGAAACGATGGAAACCGTTCGCGTACTTATAGCAGATGATGAAAAAGAAATAAGAGATTTGTTAAAAAAATATCTTGAGAGAGAATTCTATACAGTAGATGTAGCAATCAATGGCGAAGAAGCTCTTCATTTATTTAGGCAAAACAAATATAACCTCGTCATACTAGATTTGATGATGCCGAAAATAGATGGGATCGAAGTATGTAAACGGCTTAGAGATCAAACAAACATTCCGATATTAATGCTTACCGCTAAAGATCATGAAGTAGATAAAATTTTAGGATTAAGCATAGGCGCAGATGATTATATTACAAAACCTTTCAGTATTCATGAAGTAGTTGCACGAGTAAAAGCTCTTATGAGGCGTTTTTTAGTATTAGGAAGCGACGCTAATTCTCACGAACAAGCACTCCTCCAATTTAAAGGGCTGACAATTGATTTAAAAAAATACACAGTTACCGTAGGTGCAGAAGAAATATCTTTAACCGCAAAAGAACTAGAACTACTAAAGTTTTTCGCTTCCAATCCCGAACAAGTATTTACGAAAACACAACTCTTTCGTAATGTTTGGGACAGTAACTATATAGAAGATGATAATACAGTTATGGTACATATTAGAAAACTTAGAAAGAAGATCGAAACGGATCCTTCAAATCCTAAATTTATTCAAACTGTGTGGGGAATCGGTTATAAATTTGTAGGTGAAAAAGATGAAAAACGATAAAGTTCTCTATCTTATTTCACTTCAGCTTATCATCATTATGATACTTCTGCTCATTGAAATGAGTCATACATGTAAACTCATTTTATTTACTGCATTATTTCTTATAACGATAAGCCTTTTCTTTATAAGAATCCATTTTATAAAGAGCCGAAAATCTATCATTGTTAGCTTGCGACGAGCAATTCACGGAAATTTACATACAAGGTTATACACGACCAATGATAACTCGTTGGATGATGTGATTTTTTCTATAAATGAATTAATTACAGAGCTAGAAAAGGTACAAGTTGAAGCTAGAAAGTCTCTAGAGGCCAGAAAACAACTCTTATCTAGTATCTCACATGATATTCGAACACCTCTTACTTCCATTATTGGATATGTTGATGCTTTAAAAGATGGGATTGCTGCTTCAGAAGATGAAAAACGAGAATATCTTGAAATACTCTCAAAGAAATCAAACAGCTTAAAACAATTAGTTGATCAAATATTTAATATGGCCAAGCTAGATGCAGATGAATTCCCCCTAAAGAAAGAGATTCTCGATTTTGCTGAGATTACTAGAGAGTCTCTAATTGAGTTTTTACCTGAGCTCTCAAAACATAACATAGAATTACAAGTTCATATTCCAGAAACACCTTGCCCTATTACAGCAGATCACCTTAGTCTTGTACGAATTATAGGTAACCTTGTAAAAAATGCGATATATTACGGGAAAGCTGGAAAGATAGTGGGAATAGAACTAATAGAAACCACTTCCGAGTACCAACTATTCATTTGGGACAAAGGACCTGGAATTTCAAATAACGATTTAGAAAACGTATTTGAAAGAATGTATAGAAGTGACCAATCAAGGAATGCTTCG
The DNA here is from genome assembly GCF_044543425.1 of Bacillus sp. NPDC077411. Taxonomy (NCBI): domain Bacteria; kingdom Bacillati; phylum Bacillota; class Bacilli; order Caryophanales; family Bacillaceae; genus Bacillus; species Bacillus sp. NPDC077411. The sequence goes on from NZ_JBITWA010000037.1 coordinate 6,581, forward strand.
TATGGTGGGAGTGGTCTAGGACTCGCTATCGCAAAAGCTCTCGTAGAAAAAAATGGCGGAGACATCTGGGTAGAAAGTATTCCGTGGAAAAAAACCACCTTTGGCTTTTCCATCCCTAAACAAACTACTTTTAAGAAATAGTTAAGAAATGATTAAGCAGCAGTTAAATCCTGCTTTTTATTATGTAAGTACGAGGTTATAGAAAGTAGGTGTTTCAAAATGAGCGCAATTATAAAAACAACAAATCTTACTAAAATTTATGGCAAACAAAAATCGGTAGATCATCTAAATATAAATGTAAATCAGGGAGAGATTTACGGCTTTATTGGACGAAACGGTGCAGGTAAAACAACGACAATTCGAATGCTGCTAGGTCTTATAAAACCTACAAGCGGAAAAATCGAAATATTCGGGGAGGATTTTTTCCAAAACCAAAAAGAAATTTTAAGAAGAATTGGTTCTATCGTTGAAGTTCCAGGGTTTTATGAAAACCTTACTGCAAGAGAAAACCTATTAATTAACGCAAAGATAATCGGAGTGCATAAAAAGAATGCCCTTGAAGAAGCACTAGAAATTGTAGGCCTGCAGCATGAAACAAAAAAGCTGGTGGGTAAATATTCTTTGGGAATGAAACAACGGTTAGGAATCGCAAGAGCCCTTCTCCATTATCCAGAACTATTAATACTTGATGAACCGACAAATGGCTTAGATCCAATCGGTATTAAAGAAATGAGAAAACTTATTAAATCTTTAGCACAAGAAAGAAACATAACAATATTAATTTCCAGTCACATTTTAGCTGAAGTCGAACAGCTAGTAGATCATATGGGGATTATTCATGAAGGGAAGTTATTGGAAGAAATTTCTCTTGATGCACTTCGAAAAACAAATCGTAAATACTTAGAATTCCAAGTAAATGACGATAATAAAGCTGCAATGCTTTTAGAAAGACAATTTCATATTTTGGATTACGAAGTACATGATGAAGGAAATATTCGCGTTTATTCTCATTTCGGACAACAAGGACAAATTAATAAAATGTTTGTTCAAAACGATATTGAAGTATTAAAAATTATGATGAGCGAAGACAGATTAGAGGATTATTTCACCAAATTGGTTGGAGGTGGGACAATTGGTTAATCTACTATATACAGAGCTATTAAAGTTGAAACGTTCTAATATGTTCTTAATTAGTATTATTGGGGCAGCGGTAGCACCATTTATGATCGTCTTGGCCTTTTATATAGAAATGAAAACAAAACCATCTGTTACACCCGCGAGTTTCGATGCCCTTTTTCTTAATGTAAATATGTATACTATTTTACTTATGGGAGTCCTTCTATACGGAGTCGTTACCGCTTATCTCTTCAATCGTGAATACACAGAAAATACATTAAAAAATTTATTAACCATTCCTGTATCACGTTTTAACTTTATTATGAGTAAATTCGCCCTTCTGTTTATTTGGATTATGATTCTAACTATAGTTGCATGGGGACTAACTTTACTATTAGGGCTATTAGGAGGTTTCCCTGGATTAAGCATCCCTTTATCTTTTCAATTTTTAGTGAAATTTTTACTAGGCGGTGGATTCCTTTTTATCTTATCTTCTCCTATTGTACTGCTAACTCTTGTAATGAAGACTTATGTTCCGCCTATTATATTAACAATTGTTGTAGCAATGGTAAATGTTCTAACTGCAAGTTCGGAACACAAAGATTTATTTCCTTGGACAGCTGCACTAGATATAGTAAATAACGAATTGCAACCGACATATCCTCCAGAATATTCTTATGTTGCCATTGCCGCTACAGCTATTATCGGTTTTCTCGCAACACTATTCTATTTTAAAAAGGTTGATATTCATTAATCTCATACCTAATCATGATTCAAGGACGATAAAAGGAATTAACACCGTTCACACTTTATATAAACGAAACCGAAATCTGAAGCCAGATTTCGGTTTTTCGATATATGATGAATGACGAAATTGATTAACAATCGCATAAATGAAGAGCTTTTAACATCTCAGATTCCCTTGTTTCACTAGTGTAATTTTTTACCTTTGATTTGATTGCTTATTTGTAAAGGTAACGGAGACTTCGCTATCAAAGTAAGACAAAATCATATCCCAAAACGAAAAGATGAGATGCAATCTTATAATTAACTAACTGTAGAGAAGTAAAATTTTCGTTTTGGGGGTACTTCAAGACCTTAGCTTGATAGGCATGCAGCGAGAACCCATTGCATTGTATTATCTTTTCCGAGTTAACATAACTTCACTTATTAATCGTCTAAGTATATAGAAACTAAAAAAAGCCCCTTCATACTAATAATCTAAAGGGACTTTACTCATACAAATAATCTGTACACCAATTCTTTGATATACAGATTATTTGTACAATAATTATTATAAATAATTGCTAAATGATAAACTTACATAAATGCTTTTAAAAGTTCTTGAACTAATGGAAGTACTCCACCTAAAAATTTCAAAACTGCCATTGCGATTGCCATATTATTTCCCTCCTTTTTTGAGTATTAAGATGTAATAAATCTTTATACTCTTATTATAGATAGCGCTTCTATTTATATCAATAAATTTAATTATGCAATATTTCATATTTATGTACATGTGATATTTCTATAATAGAACGGGTAAGTTCTACAGCATTTTCTAATGAACTGAACAACTGAAGAACATGAAAGTTTCCCTTAAAAAGGAGGAGAATTATAAAAACTCTCTTCCTTTTTATGTGCTCATAAACTGTATTTATCTGAAGCCCAGGCGCAAATGTGTTGCGTCCTTAAATCATTCATACAGATACCTAATCACGGTGCTTGTAAAAGTATAAGGTTACATAAAATAGAAATACTATCATTATGTATGGTACTTCATTATATAGGAGAGATATTGTATGACGATTAACAAACGAAATGATTCAGAAAAGGAATTTGAACTTTCAATACTAAACTTAAATGAAATGGATAAAGAAGTTACAGCGAGAGGAAAAGCTAACCAAAATTTGCAAGCTGAAGATACGGTTACACTTTTTTGGGGAGATGAATGGAATATAGAAGAAGCTGAAAAGAAACAGGTGGATTGTAATCGATCAAATGACGTTTAAGAATATGCATTCATTTCATACCTAATCATGACTCAACATCATGGAACACCTGTCAATAAATCATATAGGAACGTTATGAATAAAGAAATAGATGACTTCCTCGATAGAACAAAGCATCTCATTACTATTGAGATGCTTATCCAAAATAAAACATAATGTAACTTTCCTCAAAATCGCAGTATTAGCCTCAACTTAATTGCTTTATTTCGTAACCTTAAATATATATGTGTCAACTGTACCTAAGCACCCTTTCGCTTGAACCACATATGTCCCTGGTTGTGTGAAATGAATTTGTTTTCTATTTAACTTAATATGTTGAGAATTACCATGAACTACATTCACAACTTCACCACTTAATGTATAAGGCTGATTCACTTTCAGCGTACTTTGTAGTACATGACCTTCCACTTGTACACTCGCCTTCTCTACTTTTGTTTGTTCTACTTCAGCAGCACTCACGTTTGTTGTAGTAAAAGCTCCTAATCCAATTGCAGTTCCAAGTATAATCCCTGTTAATTTCATATTTTTGACCCCCTTATTTATTTGTGTAAGAGACCCTTACATCCCAGATTCTACCGTCTGTATATAGACAACGTATATATATATTATTAGACAAGATATTACATTTTTTTAAATAAATGTATTTTTATACCAGAACAATTATTACTTGTAATAAAACCCCAATATGAATAGAGTAATAAATACAGATTAATTGCAATTGTATATTATAATTATAAATTTTTTGAAATTTATAAATTTTGTAGAGAAACACAATTTTTGGTTATGGCGCAAATATATGATGAAAAATATGTATAATCTGATTGCCAAATTTCGTTTACTTTACTTACTTCCCTACGATGAAAGCTTCCTTATACTTATAACTATCAGGAACTTTATAATTAGTTTTAATGGGAACAAATGAAACTATTATCTTGTCTATATATTAGATTAGTTATAAAAAATGAGGGGAAATTTTTATGTTTATTCAAATGAGCTTGAGGTGTCGAGATGAAACATAAGGTTATTGAAAATTGCAACCATGATGAATTTGATTACGTTATAAAAGAACATTGGCAAGATGTATGGAATTATTCATTTATTATTACGAAAGACACGCATTTATCTGATGATATAACGCAAGATGTATTTATAAAGGCATTTGAAAATTGGCATTCATTTCGAAATGAATCATCTGTTAAAACGTGGTTATTAAAAATTACAAGGAACACAGCGCTAAATTATTTGAAGTCTTCCTATTTCAAGAGAATTTCTTTAGTAAGTTTTTTTAGGGACGATAAGAAGTATCTATCAGCAGAGCAAGAATTTTTTAACAAAGAGGAAATGGATGGAATTTGGAACGTAATACTAAATTTACCTAAAAAATATCGTGAAATATTGATATTAGATGCAAAATATGAATTATCCTATGGTGAAATAGCAGAAACGCTAGGAGTGTCGATTGGAACTGTGAAGTCTAGACTACACCGAGCTCGTACACGAGTTTCAAAAATATTAGGAGAGGATAAACGGTATGAATAATAATAATAAGCCGAATTGGTATAAAGAATTAAAAAATGGACCAATGAGACAGCGTCAAGACGAAGAGGAATTCATTTATAAGATAAAACAATCTATATACCAAAATAGAGAGAGAAATCGGCCTAAGTATAGCCAAACATTTCGTAAAAAGTTAGCCACTGTTGCATTTGTTCTTGTTTGTACAGTTTTGCTGTTTCACTCCCAACAATTTTTCTTCGGAAAAAACGAACCTCCTGTACAAAGTAGCACTCAAATTGAAGTGAAGATGAAAGATGAATCTAATCAAGATCAATCACTAAAACAATTTATGAATCAATTAAATACAATCACGAGTTTCAAAAATAAGAATAATTTATATGAAGCCCTGGAGGAAGAATTTGTTTTTAAAGGGGAAAAGTATAACAAAAATGAGTGGGAATTTGATGAAAATATGTTTCACGAGTTACAAGTAGCCCTTACAATGGGAGGAGAATTTGTGAATGATACGAAAACATTATATAAAATACCTAGTGGGATGGTAGAAGGGAATCAAACAAAGCAGGAACGTTATTTATATGCAACGGTAATTGGTGAAGAGACAAAAGTTTTTGATAAACCAAAACCTAATTCGCGAGTTTTAAATCAGGTGTCTAATGAAATGGTAAAAGCTTGGGTTTCGGACAAAGCGAACAATGATGGATATATAAGAATAACTACGATGAATGGTTACACCGGTTATGTGAAGAAAGATCATATTTCAATTGATATTGAGTATTCTTTTATTTTCGAAAAACATAATGATGGTACGTGGAAAATAAAGAGTATAAATTCTTTATGGTAAAAGAGAAAGGTTCGATAAAGTGAACCTTTCTCTTTATTTTTTATTCTCTTTTTGAAGGGTATCCCAATCGTGTAAAACCTTAGATGCAACAAGAGCAGCATGATTTTTTCCAGAACCTCCGCCAGGAATAATGACAGAAATAGCGACTTGCGGATTTTTAGCAGGAGCATATGCGATAAAAAGAGCATGATTTATAATTTTTTCCTGTTCGTTTGGTGAACCTGTTATTCCTGTTTTACCCGCAACATCAAAGGCCAAGTTTTTAATCTCTTGTATATTTTGACTCATTCCATCTTGCAAGACATTCCAGAAATTCAAAGGATAACGATTTGAACTTTCTAAAATTGGTTTAAACTTTTTTGTTTCTTTACCATCATTATCAATAATAGCATTTGCGATTTGAGGTTTATATTTATCGCCTTTACTTGCAAGGGTTGCTGCATATTGAGCGAGTTGAATAGGAGTATGCACCTCGTTTCCTCCCCAAGAAGCATTTAACAAAGCAGAAATTCCACTTTCAAACTTACTAGATACATGCAATTGATATTGCCCGTCTTCTTCAAAGGGTAAATCAACCCCAGTTTGAGAGCGAAGGCCGAATTGTTTTAAATAGTTTGTCCAAATGTTTGCTACTTTTTCTAAATTTCCGTTATTTTGGTTAAATAACGGAATTGCCACTTTTGCTGTCATAAATGTATTGGATGAATTAATAATAGCCTGACTTGGTGTAATTTCACCAATTGGAGTCCCAGCAGCATTGGCAACATTATTCTGATCATTATATTGAAAACTACCCATATCCAAATAAGTATCAGCAGGTTGAAACAGCTTTTCATTTAACCCAATTAAAATAGTAAGAGGCTTTATTGTTGATGCCATATTTACATAGGATTCACCGTACTTTAATTTTTGGATCGTTTTATTTTGTGAGAGTACTTTTATGTTTTCTTTTTCAGGCAATGGGAAATGTGCACTTAGTACATTTGGATCAAAAGCTGTAGAGTTAGCCATAGTTAATATTTTTCCTGTTCTTACATCTACCACTACAGCATAACCACTCTTAGCATCGGGTATTTTTTTGACTTGATCCCTTAAAGCTTCTTCTGTTTTCTGCTGAAGTTTAAAATCTAGTGCTAGCTGAATATCCTTTCCTTTTTGAGGATTTTGTATGTTCCATAAAAATTTTTTATTTTTAATTTTAAATATGAAAGTTTTTCCTGGTATTCCTTTTAGATCATTTTCATATTGAAGCTCAATTCCATTTTTACCAGCAGGAACATAATTAGAATAAGAGTTGCTTTTTTCAGATTCTACATATCCAATTACTTGTGAAGCGATTTCATGCTGTGGATAAACACGTATCCATTCATTTTTCATAATTACATTTTGAGGCTTGTTTTTGTTTATAAAGGTCAATTCATTATCATTTATGCCTGCGTACAATAGTATTTCATTTTTATTGTACTGCTTACAAGACTTTTGTAATTGTAGCTTTATCTCATCCGTAGAGATGTCATGATGAAATATAGATGAAAATTGATTTAAAAAACTTGTTAATTTCATTGTGTCTTGATGAGTTGGACATTCATTATCATAAACGTAATACAAAGATTTCACTTCTTTATTTGTAGCTAGTATTACTCCGTTTTGATCAATAATTTTACCTCTTTCAGGTGAAGAGGTTGTAATAGAAAACGAAATAAAATTCGTTGTAAATAAAATCGTAAAAATAATGCTTAGAATAAAAAAGATTGCCAAGATGGCCCATACTTTTGTTTTTATATGTAACATAAAACCCTCCTCTATGTAGATTCTATTTTATCTTAAAATTAATTATTTTTTTTATAAATTATGGAACAAAATTATTACTTAGATTGTCTATTAAATGTAATTTTAAAAACTGGTACTCAAATTGGATACATTGTACCTAATTTGACATCCATTTTATGTATTACAAAAGATGAAGGGACTGATTTTTTTGAAAAGTACAAGAATGCTAAAAATAGGGATGTGTGCTGGCATACTAAGTTTAAGTCTTACAAGTATAACACTCTTTACAGGTGAACCATTGCAGGTGGAAGCAAAAGAAAAAACAGAGCAAACAAAACATACAAATCATGCGACTCATCGAGAGTTCGTTCAACTCGAGAAAAAGTTTGATGCTCGGATTGGTGTCTATGCTATTGATACCGGTACAAATCGAACAGTTGCTTATCGACCTAATGAACGGTTTGCTTATGCATCAACCTTCAAAGCTCTGGCTGCAGGAGCAGTTCTACAGCAAAACTCAATCGACAAACTAGATGAAGTTATCACCTATACAAAAGACGACTTAGTTACGTATTCACCAATTACAGAGAAACACGTGGATACCGGTATGACTCTTGGGGAAATTGCAGAGGCTGCTATTTGCTACAGTGATAATACAGCGGGGAACCTTTTATTCAAAAAATTAAACGGTCCTAATGGGTTTGAAAAAGCGCTCAGACAAATTGGTGATAGGGTTACCATGGCTGATCGCTTTGAGCCAGATTTGAACGAAGCTACTCCTGGGGACATCCGTGATACAAGTACACCAAAAGCACTTGCTACTAATCTTAAGGCTTTCACAGTTGGTAATGTACTCCCAACTGATAAGCGTAAAATCCTCACGGATTGGATGCGTAGAAACACTACTGGAGACCAACTGATCCGTGCTGGCGTACCAAAAGGATGGGAAGTCGGTGATAAGTCCGGGGCTGGAAGCTACGGAACGCGAAATGACATTGCCATCGTTTGGCCACCAAATCGAGAGCCAATTATCATTGCAATTCTATCCAGTCGTGATACAAAGGATGCTACCTATAATAACGAGCTTATCGCCCAAGCTGCGAAGATTACAATTAACGCTCTCAAGTGAGTGTGGTAATTGTACTTCAATTTTCTTATTACCTTTATGACATACCATTAGAGGGTAAAACTAAAAAACGATTCTTTTTATATTAAAAGAATCGTTTTTTGCATTCTTATCATTACATTTATAATAATAAGAATCATTATGTTAGACGGAGATCATCCTCTTTTTTTGATATGGTGAGGCCTATAAGAAAAAACTCATGAATATTAGCAATCATTATCTTCCTAAGGCGTTTAAGTAAAATAGGATTAAAACCATTTGTTTATTTAATTTGTACTGTGCTAAATCAAAGACAATATTTCGTTTCAGCAGTACCATTAAACACAAAAAAACCTAAGTCAAAACGACTTAGGTTTTTGCCTGGCAACGTCCTACTCTCACAGGGACAAAGTCCCAACTACCATCGGCGCTAGAGAGCTTAACTTCCGTGTTCGGTATGG
>NZ_JBITWA010000038.1:0-15062 GCF_044543425.1 Bacillus sp. NPDC077411
ACCGAACACGGAAGTTAAGCTCTCTAGCGCCGATGGTAGTTGGGACTTTGTCCCTGTGAGAGTAGGACGTTGCCAGGCAAACGAAAGACGAGTCAGTGGACTCGTCTTTTTTATTTCCTAAGAAATCGTATTATGTTGGCCCATTAGATATAAATAAATATAGTACGGTATTTTTTCGGCTGTGACAGCTAGAAATTGAAAAATAAACGGATAATCTTCAGAAGCATAACTGCCAAGTAAATCGTACCACCAGTCTGTTTCATAGCGGGAAATCATACTTAAATTATAAAGCAAGAGATAGTGTATAAGTAATTCCGGAAGAACAGGGGTCGTTTCGCCATTAGCAGGTAAATAATAAGTATCTGTATAATGATTGTATGTAAAGGGAGCACTGTATAATGGGTCCCGTTGTTTTATGGAAGCTGAGAAATACAAATGCGAGTCACTTTCTTTAAAGTTTGTATATCGAACGTTAAGATTCCCTCCGATTCCTTCCATATACCGTATAAAACGTTCTTCAGTCATATGAAAAGTGTCTAAAATGTGAGTCGGGAAAGTAAAGATATTTTCCGTCACTTCTTTTAATTTATATAGGTTATTTTTTCTTTTGCTGTACAGGAATAAATCCGCTAATTCAGCGATACGCTGCATTAGCTCTTGCATTGTATATTTTTCCCCTTCCAAATGTTTCATGTGAAACATTTGTTCTGAAACTTGAGTGAATAGTCCGTGTTTTTGAATTTTCACTTCATCATCCATAAATTGATAACTCTGTTTTTTTCTCTTTCTTGTTGTAACCCCATGTGCTAATACAGAAGTTGATTCAGGATAATTAGGATCAACTGTAAGCAAACAAGCTTTTAGAAGTTGGCTCATTCCATAAAATAGTAATACGGGCTTAATGGAGAATGGAGCAGTATCACATAATTGGTAATAATTTTTTCCATGCTCTAAGTAATAAATAAAAGGATAACAATTCTCGAAGCTTTTTTTCTCAGTATTTGTATTACCTAATTTTTTATAGCAACGGGTAAGATAATGTTGCGTGTGAGTAGAAGAAAGAAAAAAGCTTAATTTTTCCCAAATGTTCGATGAATGCTGCATTATATACTCTCCTTCTGTTTTTAGAAAATTCTAACATATACAGTCTTTCTTGACAGTATTTTAACCAATTGTTAAGCTACTAATAATAATTTCAGGTATCATGGGGGGAATCATTTATGTGGGAATCTAAATTTGTTAAAGAAGGTTTAACGTTTGATGATGTATTACTTGTACCAGCTAAATCGGATGTATTACCAAGAGAGGTAAGTATAAAAACAGTTTTATCCGAAACTTTACAATTAAATATTCCTTTAATTAGTGCGGGGATGGACACGGTAACAGAAGCTGAGATGGCTATTGCAATGGCTCGTCAAGGTGGAATTGGAATTATTCATAAAAATATGTCTATCGAGCAACAGGCTGAGCAAGTTGATAAAGTAAAACGTTCTGAAAGTGGCGTTATTACAGATCCTTTCTTTTTAACTCCAGATCATCAAGTATACGATGCAGAACATTTGATGGGGAAATATCGCATTTCAGGTGTTCCAATTGTAAATGATACAGAAGAAAGAAAACTTGTAGGGATTATTACAAACCGTGATATGCGTTTTATCCAAAATTATTCAATTAAGATTTCAGATGTAATGACGAAAGAGAACTTAATTACAGCTCCAGTTCATACTACACTAGAAGATGCTGAAAAAATCTTGCAAAAACATAAAATTGAAAAACTTCCTCTTGTTGATGATAACGGTGTATTACAAGGCTTGATTACAATTAAAGATATTGAAAAAGTAATCGAGTTTCCAAATTCTGCGAAAGATAAACAAGGTCGTTTATTAGTAGGAGGAGCTGTTGGAGTAACAGCTGATGCAATGCAACGTATCGATGCATTAGTAAAAGCAAATGTTGATGTAATTGTTCTTGACACAGCTCATGGACATCACAAAAATGTAGCTGACAAAGTAAAAGAAGTTCGGGCTAAATATCCTACATTAAATATTATTGCTGGTAACGTTGCAACAGCGGAGGCAACTCGCGAATTAATTGAAGCAGGTGCAAACATTATTAAAGTTGGTATTGGACCAGGCTCTATTTGTACAACACGCGTTGTAGCTGGTGTTGGTGTTCCTCAATTAACAGCAGTGTATGACTGTGCAACAGAAGCTCGTAAGTACGGTGTTCCAGTAATTGCTGATGGTGGAATTAAATATTCTGGTGATATTGTAAAAGCATTAGCAGCAGGTGCGCACGTTGTTATGCTTGGAAGTATGTTTGCTGGTGTAGCAGAAAGCCCTGGAGATACAGAAATTTACCAAGGTCGTCAATTTAAAGTATATCGTGGTATGGGTTCTGTTGGAGCAATGGAAAAAGGAAGTAAAGATCGTTACTTCCAAGAAGGTAATAAAAAACTTGTTCCAGAAGGAATTGAAGGCCGCGTTCCATTTAAAGGTCATTTAGCAGATACGGTACACCAATTAGTTGGTGGATTACGTGCAGGTATGGGATATTGCGGTGCAGCTGATTTAACATTCCTGCGTGAAAATGCACAGTTTATCCGTATGTCAGGTGCTGGATTACGTGAAAGTCATCCGCATGATGTTCAAATTACAAAAGAAGCACCAAACTATTCATTATAATGTCTGATATAAAAATAGACAGAGATTTAGTATCTCTGTCTATTTTTTTTTGATTGTGTTAGAATAACGTTTATGTGAGTACAAATGTATTGGGGGTAACAACAGTGAAAGGTATGTTTCGTAGGCAAATGATTGCGATTGTAACAGTACTTACACTATTTTGCAGCATGTTCTTTACATACAGCAGCGCGTTTGCAGAAACAAATTCTGCATTGAATGTTGAAGCAGATGCGGCAATTTTAGTGGAAGCGAAATCTGGAAAAATTTTATATCAAAAAAACCCAGATGAACTATTAGCAATTGCAAGTATGACAAAAATGATGAGTGAGTATTTAGTCCATGATGCAGTCGAAAAAGGGAAAATTAAGTGGAATCAACAAACAAAAGTTTCTGAATATGCTCATATTATTTCGCAAGACCGCTCTTTATCAAATGTCCCATTAGAAAATGGTGGTACTTATACTGTAAAAGAGTTATACGAGGCGATGGCAATTTATTCTGCAAATGGTGCAACAATTGCTTTAGCTGAGTTAATTGCTGGCTCAGAGGCTAATTTTGTTAAGATGATGAATGATAAAGCGAAAGAGCTTGGATTAAAGAATTATAAATTTGTAAACTGTACAGGGTTAACGAATAAAGATTTAAAAGGGAAGCAGCCTGAAGGCACATCTCCGGATGAAGAGAATAAAATGTCTGCTAGAGATTGTGCAATCTTAGCGCAGCATTTAATTAAAGATTATCCAGACATGTTAAAGACATCTAAAATCCCGAAAAAGGTATTTCAAGAAGGCGGAAAGTATCCAGTGAATATGGATAACTGGAATTGGATGTTAAAAGGTTTAGTTATGCAATATGAGGGTGTGGATGGTCTGAAGACAGGTTCTACTCCGGAAGCTGGAGATTGTTTTACAGGTACAGCAGAACGCAATGGTATGCGTTTAATTTCTGTTGTTATTAAAACGAATTCCCATACAGCGCGTTTTGCGGAAACGAAGAAACTATTTGATTATGGCTTTACAAATTTCCAAACGAAAACGGTATATCCAAAAGCTTCTCAAGTAAAAGGTCATGAAACAGTTCATGTAAATAAAGCAAAAGATACAGAGGTACCAGTACAGACGAAGGAAGAGATTGTACTTCCAGTGCCAAAAGGAAGTCAAGATATTTATAAAACAGATTTCAAAGCAGTAAATAAAGAGAATGAAGCGCCAATTAAAAAAGGCACAACACTTGGTTATATGACTGTATCAGCAAAAGATAACAATGATGTGGGATTCTTGACTGGTAAATCTATGCAAGTAGATCTTGTATCAAAACAAGAAGTAGAAAAGGCGAATTGGTTCGTTCTTTCTATGCGAAGCATTGGTTCTTTCTTTAGTGGTATATGGAATGGTACAGTGGATACTGTAAAAGGTTGGTTTTAAAAGTTCCCGATAAGGGAGCTTTTTTATTTACTATTTTTCGCACCTATTTTATCCAAAAAAATAGTAGACAAATCTCTAATAGATAATGGTAGAATGTAAGAGTATTCTTAATTTTCACCGTTAGTGGGGAAAAGTAATTCACCTAGGGAGGTTTTTGTACATGATAAATGTAACAGGAACAGAGCGTGTAAAACGTGGAATGGCAGAAATGCAAAAAGGCGGCGTCATTATGGACGTAGTTAACGCTGAGCAAGCAAAAATTGCAGAAGCGGCAGGTGCGGTTGCTGTTATGGCATTAGAACGTGTTCCAGCTGATATTCGTGCAGCGGGCGGCGTTTCGCGTATGGCAGATCCAACAATTGTAGAAGAAGTAATGGGTGCTGTATCAATTCCAGTTATGGCAAAATGCCGTATTGGTCATCTTGTGGAAGCGCGTGTACTTGAATCGTTAGGAGTAGACTATATTGACGAGAGTGAAGTATTAACTCCAGCTGATGAAGTGTACCATTTAAATAAACGTGATTACACTGTCCCATTTGTATGTGGATGCCGTGATATCGGTGAAGCAGCACGCCGTATTGCTGAGGGTGCATCAATGCTTCGTACGAAAGGTGAGCCTGGAACAGGGAATATCGTAGAGGCTGTACGTCATATGCGTCAAGTAAATGCAGAAATTCGTCAAGTTGCGAGTCTACGTGAAGATGAATTAATGACATATGCAAAAAATACTGGTGCTCCTTATGAAGTATTACTTGAAATTAAGCGCCTTGGCCGTTTACCAGTTGTGAACTTTGCAGCGGGTGGTGTTGCAACGCCAGCAGATGCTGCATTAATGATGCAACTAGGTGCAGATGGTGTATTTGTAGGTTCTGGTATTTTTAAATCAGAAAACCCAGAGAAATTTGCACGTGCGATTGTTGAAGCAACAACGCATTATGAAGATTATGAATTAATCGCTCGCCTTTCTAAAGGACTAGGTAATGCAATGAAAGGTGTTGAAATTTCAACATTATTACCAGAACAACGCATGCAAGAGCGTGGTTGGTAATTAAAGGAGTTTTTGAAATGGTTACAATCGGTGTATTAGGACTTCAAGGAGCGGTTCGTGAACATGTACGTGCAATAGAAGCAACTGGTGCACAAGCGGTGATTGTGAAGCGTACAGAGCAATTAGAGGAAGTAGATGGACTTATTTTACCAGGCGGTGAAAGTACAACGATGCGCCGTCTTATTGATAAATATGGTTTCATGGAACCTCTTCGTGAATTTGCTAAAGCAGGAAAACCGATGTTTGGTACATGTGCAGGTATGATCTTACTTGCAAAGAACCTTGTTGGATATGAGGAATCACATATTGGTGTAATGGATATTACAGTTGAACGCAATGCGTTTGGACGTCAAAGAGATAGTTTTGAGGCTGCTCTTTCGATGAAGGGAGTAGGCGAAGACTTTATTGGCGTGTTTATTCGTGCGCCATATGTTGTAGATGTAGAAGATCATATCGAAGTATTATGCACATATGAAGATCGTATGGTCGCGGTTCGTCAAAATCATTTATTAGCAGCTTCTTTCCATCCAGAATTAACAGATGATTACCGTGTTACAGCTTATTTTGTAGAGATGGTAAAGGAAGCAAAAATGAAAAAAGCTGTATAAGTGACTTGAAACTTGTGTAAGATTATAGTAAATTGATGGTAACTATTTTATATGATAAATGTGTTGATAGGAAGTAGTAGCAAGAGGCGTTTCTTATAGAGAGTCGGTGGCTGGTGGAAACCGATAGAGGCGACTTGTGAATCCATCCTGGAGTGAAATGTGGAACAGTCTGTTGGCTAGTAAACATTTCCGGTGAAGAGCCGTTATCTCTACTTGAGAGGAAAGCAAGTATGCTTTCAATTAGGGTGGCAACGCGGGTTAACTCCCGTCCCTTTGTATAGGGACGGGAGTTTTTTATTTTTGTAAAAATAAAGGAGGAAATATTATGCTTGATATTAAATTTTTGCGTGCAAACTTTGAAGAAGTGAAAGCGAAACTGCAACATAGAGGCGAAGACTTAACAGACTTTGGTCGCTTTGAAGAATTAGACATAAAGAGAAGAGAATTACTTGTACAAACGGAAGAGCTAAAAAGTAAACGTAATGAAGTATCTCAACAAATTTCTGTATTAAAACGCGAAAAGAAGGATGCAGAGGCGCTTATTTTAGAAATGCGTGAAGTAAGCGATAAAGTTAAAGAGCTTGATAATGAGCTTCGTACAGTTGAAGAAGATCTTGAGAAATTAATGTTATCTATTCCAAATATTCCACATGAATCTACACCAAATGGTGAAACGGAAGATGATAATGTGCAAGTTCGTACATGGGGAGATGTTCCAGAATTTACGTTCGAACCAAAGCCGCATTGGGATCTTGCAACGGATTTAGGTATGTTAGACTTTGAACGCGCTGGGAAAGTAACAGGTAGCCGTTTTGTATTTTATAAAGGGGCAGGTGCGAAGTTAGAACGTGCTTTATTTAACTTCATGCTTGATCTTCATACAGAGGAACATGGCTATGAAGAGATTTTACCTCCGTATATCGTAAATCGTACAAGTATGATTGGAACAGGGCAACTTCCAAAGTTTGAAGAAGATGCGTTTCGTATTGAAAGTGAAGATTATTTCTTAATTCCTACAGCTGAAGTACCTGTAACAAACTTGCATCGTGATGAAATTTTAAATGGCGAACAATTGCCAATTCGTTATGCGGCGTTTAGTGCATGCTTCCGTTCTGAAGCAGGATCTGCTGGTCGTGATACACGTGGTTTAATTCGTCAGCATCAATTTAATAAAGTAGAGCTTGTGAAATTTGTAAAACCTGAAGATTCTTATGAAGAACTAGAAAAATTAACAAATGATGCAGAGCGCGTATTACAATTATTGGGTCTTCCATACCGTGTAATGAGTATGTGCACAGGAGATTTAGGATTTACAGCAGCGAAGAAATATGATATTGAAGTATGGATTCCTAGCTATGGCACATATCGTGAAATTTCTTCTTGTAGTAATTTTGAAGCATTCCAAGCACGCCGTGCAAATATTCGTTTCCGCCGTGACACAAAAGCGAAACCAGAGCATGTTCATACATTAAATGGATCTGGACTTGCAATTGGTCGTACGGTAGCTGCTATTTTAGAGAACTACCAACAAGAAGATGGTTCTATTATCATTCCAGAAATTCTTCGTCCTTATATGGGAGGAAAAACTGTAATTAAATAAATCCATTCTTATTAATATACACTTATTGTTATTTTATAATAATAAATTTGAGCTATTTAATAGAGTAGGATACATTTTATGAGAAAAGGAAAGAGAAAAAATCTCTTTCCTTTTTATATTATCTATTATAGTAGGGTTGACGAACCATTTTTCTTTTGATATTATATTCCATGTCATATCAACACGGAGGAATACCCAAGTCTGGCTGAAGGGATCGGTCTTGAAAACCGACAGGCGGTGCGAGCCGCGCGGGGGTTCGAATCCCTCTTCCTCCGCCATATATAATTGACAACAGCGCATATAAGTGGAGATTGGAGAACTCGTTACCAACACGTAACGAGTTTTTATTTTAACCAATCAGGAAGTAGCATATAGGAGAATGAACCTCTTATAGGAACACTCATATTCCGAGGATTATCTTCATAGATATGAAAGGAGCTACCATGGCCATGGATATTATTATACAAACGTTTCCGCTTGACGGAAAAACACTATATTATGTACAATGCCCCGTTTGCAAGAAAAATAAAATTTTAAACAGTGCTGCAAACGTATCTCGTATTGTAAGTGATGAAACATTTCGTAAACTTTGTGGTTGCATCTGTGATGTGAAACAAGGAGTGAAGAAAGTAGAGACGTCAAAACAAGTCGAGAAAAAGGCAGATTCAAAACGTAAAGTAATTACAGCTGTTATTAACGGGACAGAAATGACGGTAAAAGAAATTGCTGAAGCGTATAATATTAGTGTAAGCACTGTACGTCAGCGTATTAATGCAGGAAAATCAGAGAGCGAAATTATTGCTCCGACGAAAAAGAAAAATTAAGTTCATAGGAAAACCCGTGCAATTGCACGGGTTTTTTTATTTTACAAGTTTACGTGTTTGTTGTAAAAAGCGACCAATTTTCTTAATAATTGGTTCAATTGAATTTTCGTTTTGTAAAATATCATATTCGTTGATATTAAGACGCAATACAGGACAAGCATTAAAGTCATTAATCCAATTTTCGTAGCGTTCATGCATTTCTTTCCAATATTCAATTGGTGTTTGTTGTTCCATCGGTCTTCCGCGTTCTTTAATGCGATCTACGATATCTTCAAATGATCCCTCTAAGTAAATAAGTAAATCAGGATGTGGGAAGTAAGGTGTCATAACCATTGCATCAAATAAGCTTTTATACGTTTCATAATCTGTAGCAGTCATCGTCGCTTTTTCATAATGCATTTTGGCAAAAATTCCTGTATCTTCATAAATAGAACGATCTTGAATAAATCCTCCGCCATATTCGAAGATTCTTTTTTGTTCCTTAAAGCGTTCTGCTAAGAAATAAACTTGTAAGTGAAAGCTCCAGCGCGTAAAGTCTCCGTAAAATTTATCTAAATATGGATTAGAGTCTACTTTTTCAAATGATGTACGGTAACCAAGTGCATTTGCTAAGGCGTTTGTCATTGTAGATTTTCCAACACCAACTGTTCCCGCAATCGTAATAACAGCATCATTTGGAATATCATATTTCTGTCTCAAATTCATTACTGGTTAATCTCCTTTGTCAGTTTGTTTTGTAATGCTGATAAGATTACATGTAAGTCCGATTCATTTTTTATAAAATCCATGTTATCTCCATTGAATTTTAATACAGGAATGTCTGGATGGTCTTTTTTGAACGTTTCCATTGCCACTTCGTAATCTTTAATAAGTTGCAATAAATAGTTAGGATCTATATTTTTTTCGAATTCACGTCCACGCATGGCGATTCGTTTTTGTAGTGTTTCTAAACTTGCTGTTATATACACGATGACATTTGGAACCGGCATATCTTGTGTTAAGATACGATAAATTTGCATGTATTTTTCGTATTGTGTACCTTGTAATGTTCGAGATGCAAAAATTAAGTTTTTGAATATATGATAATCTGCTACAACAGGTATATGTTGTTTTAAATATTTTGTATCAATGTCTTCTAATTGTTTATATCGGTTGCATAAGAAGAACATTTCTAATTGAAAAGCCCATTCTTCGATGTTTTCATAAAATTTTCCCAAAAAAGGATTTTCATCAACTATTTCTTTCAATAAATAGAGTTGCATGTGAGTCGATATCGCTTTCGCGAGTGAAGTTTTTCCGACACCGATTGGTCCTTCAACTGTAATAAATGGTACTCCAGTCACTCTGTTGCCTCCTCTCAAAACATGGTTTGATGCGAATAAAAAGCACAAAACAGAACTATTGTAGCATAAGAGGAGTGAGAAAGGGTTAGTTTGTCGTAAAAAGTTAAAAAATTGATTTATCCCGCTATTCGTGAACAGTAAGACTCTCACCTCAAGATTGATAGAGAAGCGAAGAGGATAGGTAAGTGGGGAGAAACTTCCACTGATGGAAGTTTCACTTTATGTTATTACATTTGTAAATGAAATGATGGAGAAGTATTTGCTTTTAAAGTGGTTTCCATAATACGCAGGGCATGTTTGTTATCTTGATCGCAATTAGAGGCAATACAATCTTCAGGTACATATAATTGATAATTTCTCATATGGGCATCATTCGCGGTAAAAAGGATACATATATTTCCGGCCACTCCTGTTAAGATAAGATTTTCAATTTTTAAATGACCCAATAATGAATTTAAGGGTGTTTCATAAAAAGCAGAATAATGTGGTTTAATAAAAATATAATCATCGTTTGCAGGTGCAATCTTTTTTATAATGTCTTGACTGTGTTCATTTGTGCAATAGGTAATGAGTTCATTAATGTCAGCTCTCCATAAATGATAATGATCATTTACGTAAATAATTGGACAGCCGGAGTTTTTCATTTTTTGTTTGAGTTGTAAAATCGATTCTGTAATATTTTTGCATTTTCGTGCTAAGATAGGTCCGTGTGAAAATTGGAAGTCATTGATCATATCAATAATAAGAAGTGCTGTATTTTTCATATGTAATCTCCTTTCCTTTCTCTTTAGATTGGATTGAATATAGAAAAGTTATTTGCGATGAAAGGAATTTGTTATGGAACAAGATATTTATTTTATGAAACTTGCGATAGAAGAGGCAAAAAAGGCCGAAGAAATACAAGAAGTACCAATTGGTGCGGTTGTTGTTGTGGATGGTGAAGTGATAAGTCGTGCGCATAACTTACGTGAAACAGAGCAGCGATCAGTTGCTCACGCTGAATTGTTAGCGATTGATGATGCTTGCAAAAGATTAGGGACTTGGCGTTTAGAAAATGCAACGTTATATGTCACATTAGAACCGTGCCCAATGTGTGCTGGTGCCATTGTATTATCACGTGTAAAACGCGTTGTATATGGCGCGGCTGATCCTAAAGGTGGATGTGCTGGTACATTAATGAATTTATTAACAGAGGATCGGTTTAATCATCAATCTGAAGTTGTAGCTGGTGTATTAGAAGAAGAGTGCGGAAGCTTATTAACAAATTTTTTTCGAGAACTACGTAAAAAGAGGAAGAAAGAGAAGGAAGAGTTGGATAAAAATACTCTTTGCTAACACGTTGCAATTTTTTAGGAAACAAGTTATACTGAGATTGCCTTCAAATGAGGCAACTAAATATGGTTTTAACTTTGCCGTGCTAAGCGGGGAGGTAGCGGTGCCCTGTACTCGCAATCCGCTCTAGCGAGGCCGAATCCCTTCTCGAGGTTATGTTACTGTAGGGTCTGCCTTAAGTAAGTGGCGTTGACGTTTGGGTCCTGCGCAACGGGACCCCGTGAACCTTGTCAGGTCCGGAAGGAAGCAGCAATAAGCGGGTCTTCTCGTGTGCCGCAGGAGTGCCTGAACCGAGCTAACTGCTTAAGTAACGCTTATGGTACGTAATCGACAGAAGGTGCACGGCAGTTATATATGCATACAAACTCATCCTATATGAATAGGATGGGTTTTTTGTATGGAAAATAACTTTTGGAATCTAGAATCAGAATAGGTTATAATAAAGTGAAACTTTAATCAATGGGGGCTTTTTATCCTACATTGATTATTGCTTGAACGAATCAGGCTTTTACGAGCGGTGTATCCCCACTTAACTTTTTTATTTGAGTTGGCGAGATTGCTGTTTACGAATAGCGAGATAAACAAGAGAATAACCTTTGGGGGAGGCCGTATTTTCGTGTCATACCAGGCGTTATACCGAACATGGAGACCGCAGAAATTTGGAGATGTAGTCGGTCAAAAGCACGTGACGAAAACGTTGCAAAATGCCCTTCTTCAAGAGAAAGCGTCACATGCTTATGTATTCTCTGGCCCAAGAGGAACAGGGAAAACAACAATTGCAAAAGTATTTGCAAAAGCAATTAACTGTGAGCAGGCTCCTACAGATGAACCTTGTAATAAATGTCCTGCATGCTTAGGGATTACACAAGGTGCTATTTCAGATGTATTAGAAATTGACGCGGCTTCGAATAACGGTGTAGATGAAATTCGAGATATAAGAGATAAAGTAAAATATGCTCCAAGCGAAGTTCGCTATAAAGTATATATTATTGATGAAGTTCACATGCTTTCCATGGGAGCGTTTAATGCGCTATTAAAAACGTTAGAAGAACCTCCGCAGCATGTTATCTTTATTTTGGCAACGACAGAACCACATAAAATTCCACCAACGATTATTTCTCGTTGTCAGCGTTTTGAATTCCGCAAAATATCAGTACAGGATATTGTAGAACGATTAACAACTGTTATGAACAACGAAGGAACGAAAGTGGACGAGGAAGCACTTCAAATTGTAGCGCGTGCCGCAGAAGGTGGTATGCGTGATGCGCTAAGTTTAATTGATCAAGCAATTTCTTATAGTGATGAAGCGGTAACGGTAGAGGATGTATTAGCGGTTACGGGTTCCGTATCACAGCGGTATTTAGCGAACCTTGTAGAAAGTATATATGAAAATGATGTATCGAAAGCGCTTCGTATTGTTGATGATATTATGAATCAAGGGAAAGATCCACTTCGCTTCATGGAAGACCTCATTTACTACTACCGAGATATGCTTTTGTATCAAACTTCACCGCAGCTAGAGGATATGTTGGAGAGAGTTATTGTTGATGATTCATTTCAAAAGTTAAGTCAGGATATGCAGCCTGAAATGATTTATGAAATTATTCATATGCTTAGTAAAAGCCAACAAGAAATGAAATGGACAAATCATCCGCGTATTTTTTTAGAAGTGGTTATGGTGCAATTGTGTCAGCAGTTTGCGATGAAAGTAAATGGAGCGGATCGCTTGCAAGCTGTGTTACAAAGAATGCAACAGTTAGAACAGGAATTAGAAAAAATGAAACAGCATGGTGTACCGGTTTCAATGCAACAGGAAGTGAGAGAAACAAAGGCTACACCGAAGCCGAGTCGTTCTGGTAGTATGAAAATACCAATCGGTCGTGTTCATGAAGTGCTAAAGCAAGCAACTCGTAAAGATTTGGAGCAGTTGAAAAGTGCATGGGGTGAACTGTTAGAGCGATTGAAAAGTTATAATAAAGTCGCTTATGCTGTTTTGCTAGAAAACAGTGAGCCGGTAGCGGCGTCTACTACTTCTTATGTTCTTGCTTTTAAGTATGAGATTCATTGTAAAATGGCGAGTGAAAATCGTGAAGCAACAGATACGGTAGAACAAATTCTCTTTGAACTGTTTGGAAAGAAATTGCAAATGATTGCAATTCCAAAAAGTGAATGGGGAAAAATTCGTGAGGGGTTCTTGCAAAATGAAGGTGATCCTTCAGAGGAAGTAGAGAAGCCGAAAGATCCCCTTGTAGAAGAAGCTGTAAAAATAGTTGGTGAGCAATTAATTGAAATAAAGGAATAAAGTACGCCTTAAATGGAATTTTCTTTCTAAAATGTAAACATCCATTAGGCGAAAATTAGGAGGAATTATTATGATGCGTGGAATGGGAAATATGAATAACATGATGAAACAAATGCAAAAAATGCAAAAACAAATGGCAAAAGCACAAGAGGAACTTGGTGAAAAAACAGTTGAGGGAACAGCTGGCGGCGGTATGGTAACGGTTATCGTAAATGGCCATAAACAAGTTCTAGAAGTGAAAATTAAAGAAGAAGTTGTAGATCCAGAAGATATTGAAATGTTACAAGACCTTGTATTAGCTGCAACAAATGATGCATTAAAGAAAGCGGAAGACCTATCGAATTCTACAATGGGACAATTTACAAAAGGATTGAATTTACCAGGCGGTATGTTCTAGGAGGTTGGTCATAGATGCACTATCCAGAACCAATCTCGAAGTTAATTGATAGCTTTATGAAATTGCCAGGTATCGGACCGAAAACAGCGGTTCGTTTGGCTTTTTTCGTATTGGATATGAAAGAAGATGACGTATTAGATTTTGCGAAGTCACTTGTTAATGCAAAGCGAAACTTAACGTACTGTTCTATTTGTGGTCATATAACAGATCGAGATCCTTGTTATATTTGTGATGATTCTCATCGTGATCAATCAGTTGTTTGTGTTGTACAAGAGCCAAAAGATGTGATTGCAATGGAGAAGATGAAAGAATATCAGGGAGTATATCATGTATTAAATGGTGCCATTTCTCCGATGGAGGGAGTTGGTCCAGAAGATATTAATATTCCTCAATTATTAAAACGACTACATGATGAAACTGTGCAAGAAGTTATTCTGGCAACAAACCCGAATATTGAAGGAGAAGCAACAGCGATGTATATTTCTCGTCTGTTAAAGCCAACGGGGATTAAAGTAACTCGTATTGCACATGGGCTACCGGTTGGTGGTGACTTAGAATACGCGGATGAAGTAACGCTATCGAAAGCGTTAGAGGGCCGAAGAGAACTATAAGTAGGAGAAATAGAGATGTTTTTTCAAAAAAAAAAGAAGTTGCGCAAAGAATATGATGAAAAATTAATTGTATTGTTAGAACAAGTGAAGACGGAGTGGATACGTCAAAAAAGAATTGTAGAACAAAGTATTGAGCCTTCAGAAGATGTATTGTGTTATTTGAAGCTGGCCGAGGCGAAATACTTCTATCTATTGAAGGAAGCGAAAAGGCGTCCTGTGAAAATGGAACAGTTATAAAAGGAAAGTCGAACGGGAAATGCTTTTTCAGTTCGACTTTTTATTTTCAAGAAAAAAATTTAACGGTCTTTTTTTTTCTTTTTCCCATACAAATATAGTGTACAAGTTGTAAGGGAGAGGAGCGCATGGAACGTAGTTTGATTATCGGTGGTATATTAACGTTAATATTTCTTTTACTAATTGTCGGTGCTCCTATAAAGCCATTTCGTTTTGTAGGAAGATTACTCGTCAAAATTGTAATAGGAGCTTTGTTGTTGTTTGCCGTGAATATAGTAGGGACACAATTTAATTTTCATCTTCCTATTAATGTCGGTACTACATTTGTTTCGGGTTTTTTGGGTTTGCCAGGTATCGGTGCGCTTATAGTTATTAAGTTATACATTTTACCAAGCTAGAAAAAACTTTTGTTTTTTAGCTTGGTTGTTTTTTTTAGAAAAAGTATTGACGTGCAAATTATTAATGTGGTAAATTAATAAACGTCGTCAACGACAAAAGAAAAAAGAAGTTGACGGTAAGAGGTAAACGTGATACATTATAAAAGTCGCTGAAATGCGATGTTGAACTTTGAAAACTAAACGAAACAAACAACGTGAAACGTCAATTTTTATTTATGATGCTAGACAAACTTTATTGGAGAGTTTGATCCTGGCTC
>NZ_JBITWA010000039.1:0-14050 GCF_044543425.1 Bacillus sp. NPDC077411
TCCCCGCAACCAAATGGTCCCGTGGTGTAGTGGTTAACATGCCTGCCTGTCACGCAGGAGATCGCCGGTTCGACCCCGGTCGGGACCGCCATTTATATAAAATAAAGAACGAAACAATATGTTTCGTGTTTTTTTATTTACTCTAATTAAACTTATAAGACAGTCAATCTTATCCTTAGGACAACTCCTAAGGTCTTTTTTATATATTTGAAACTGAAACAAAAATAAAAAATCTGTATAATAAAAAGCAGAGAATACTAACAGTAAGGTAGGTGAAACCTTTGAATAAATATGAAATAACGACAATGTCTTCAGAAGAAACGCAGAATTTATCAGAAAAGCTTGGACAATTAGTTGAGGCGCAGGATGTTTTCATTTTAGAAGGAGACTTAGGTGCAGGTAAGACAACATTTACAAAAGGTCTTGCAAAAGGTCTTGGTGTGAAACGTGTTGTAAATAGCCCGACATTTAATATTATTAAAGAATATAAAGGACGATTACCGCTGTATCATATGGATGTATACCGCCTAGCGGAGAGCGAAGAAGATTTAGGGTTTGATGAATATTTTTATGGTGAAGGTGTAACAGTGGTGGAATGGGCACATTTAATAGAGGCTTTTTTACCACCTTCACTTTTAAAAATTAGTTTATTCCACACGGGGGATAGTACAAGAAAAATTGTATTAGAGCCGAGCGGAGAACGTTATATTAGATTATGTGAGGAGCTATTACAAAATGAAAGTACTAGCAATTGATACTTCTAACTATGTAATGGGAGTTTCTCTTATTGATGGAAATACTGTTGTGGGAGAAGTCATTACAAATTTAACTAAAAACCATTCTGTGCGTCTGATGCCAGCAGTAGAGAAACTTTTACAAGAATGTAATGTGGAGCCAAAAGAATTAAATAAAATCGTTGTCGCAGCTGGTCCGGGCTCTTATACAGGTGTTCGTATTGGTGTAACAGTAGCGAAAACATTAGCTTGGTCATTACAAATTCCAATTGTTGGTGTATCAAGTTTAGAAGTGCTGGCAGCAAACGGAATGAATTTCCAAGGATACATTTGTCCGTTATTTGATGGTCGTCGTCAGCAAATTTATACAGGATTGTATACATATAGAGAACAAGAGTTGCAATCTGTGGAAGAGGATCGTATTATTCTCATTGCCGATTGGTTACAAATGTTAAAAAGGATGGGAGAATCTGTTTTATTTATCGGGAATGATGTAGAACAGCATAAAGATACAATTGTAGAACATTTAGGAGATCAAGCTGTATTTGCTCCAATGACGAAACATAATCCACGTCCAAGTGAATTAGCTTTCTTAGGTTTACAGAAAGAAGAACAACCTGTGCATACATTCGTTCCGAGTTACCTTCGTTTGGCAGAAGCAGAGGCAAAATGGTTAGAAAGTCAAAAGAAATAGGGGTCTTATGAATGAATATTACATTCAGAAATATGAAGGAAGAGGATATTTCACAAATTGTTGCGATTGAAGAAGCTTCATTTGCGATTCCTTGGACTGCCGAAGCATTTGAACGAGAATTAAAAATGAATGAGTATGCACACTACGTTGTAATGGAAACAGAGGAAGGAATTCTAGGTTATTGCGGGCTTTGGATTATTCTTGATGAATCACATATTACGAACATTGCGGTATTACCACAATACCGCGGTCAAAGGCTTGGAGAAGCGTTATTACAAGAAGTAATGAACAAAGCAAGAGCTCTTGGGGGAAATACGATGACGCTTGAAGTCCGTGTTTCAAATGAAGTTGCGAAAAAGTTATATCGAAAATTTGGTTTTCAAAATGGCGGAATCCGTAAAAGATACTATACAGACAATTATGAAGATGGTCTTGTAATGTGGGTGAACTTATGATGAAAAAAGATACAATTATATTGGGTATTGAAACTAGCTGTGATGAAACAGCTGTAGCAGTTGTAAAAAATGGACGAGAAATTTTGGCGAACATTGTAGCTTCACAAATTGAAAGCCATAAACGTTTTGGCGGGGTTGTTCCAGAAATTGCATCTCGTCACCACGTAGAACAAATGACGGTTGTGTTAGAAGAAGCATTAAAAGAAGCGCAAATTACGTTTGAGGATATTGATGCAATTGCGGTTACGGAAGGACCAGGTCTTGTTGGGGCGTTGTTAATCGGTGTGAATGCAGCAAAAGCAGTAGCTTTTGCACATAATATCCCTCTAGTTGGGGTGCACCATATTGCGGGACACATTTATGCGAATCGCTTAGTACAAGAACTGCAGTTTCCATTATTGTCTCTCGTTGTATCTGGTGGACATACAGAGCTTGTTTATATGAAAGAGCATGGTTCATTTGAAGTAATTGGTGAAACAAGAGACGATGCTGCAGGAGAAGCATACGATAAGGTGGCACGTACATTATCATTGCCGTATCCAGGTGGGCCGCACATTGATCGTCTTGCTCATGAAGGAGAGCCGACAATCGATTTACCTCGTGCATGGCTTGAACCAGATTCTTATGATTTTAGTTTTAGTGGTTTAAAATCCGCGGTTATTAACACTGTGCATAACGCAAAGCAGCGCGGAGAAGAACTTACCCCTGAAGATTTAGCTGCAAGTTTCCAGGCAAGTGTAATTGATGTCTTAGTAACAAAAACAATAAGAGCAACAGAAGAGTATGGTGTAAAGCAAGTGCTTCTTGCTGGCGGAGTAGCGGCAAATAAAGGATTACGGGCTCGTTTAGAGGAAGAGTTTGAAAAGAAAGAAGATGTTGAACTTATCATTCCACCGTTATCTTTATGTACAGATAATGCTGCTATGATTGCTGCAGCCGGTACGATTGCATATGAGCAAGGAAAGAGAGCGACGTTAGCGTTAAATGCAAACCCTGGTTTAGATATTGAATCATAATAATGGTAAGTTTCACGTTTTTGCATGTAAGAGGACGTAAACATAAACTATTAGTTGTGGATAGAGAAATTCTTTTTGATAAAAGATGTAATTTTATACACAGAATTAACCACAACCTGTGGATAAAACCTATATTATCTGTTGATAATATAGGTTTTTTTGTGAGTATAAATTGTGGGTAAATATTATTATTCTTGTGGATAATGTGGAAAACTTATATTTATCTTGAAAATATAAAGATCAATATGTGAATAATACTGTGGATAAAGTGAAATTTCCATCATTGAGGGTCTTACCGCCACGAATAGCGGGATAAATAAAAAGGTCAGTGTAACCACTAACCTTTTCACAGTTGTAATTCTTCCCATTCTTCCATACATGTTTCTAATTGTTCTTGAAGTGTTTGTTTTTCTGTTGTAATATCACTGGCTTTTTCGTAATCAGCATATACTTCTGGAAGACAAAGTTGTTCTTCTAATGCCATGATTTGTTCTTCAATTGTCGCGATATTTTCTTCTAGTTCTTCAACTCTACGCATACGTTGGCGTTCTTGCTTTTTACGTTCTTTTTCTTCAATATAATTTAATTTTTCTTGTGCCACTTGTTTTTGTACAGGTTTATTTGTTTCTTGTTCTTCGAGTTCTGCCCGTTCTAGCATTTCATTTTTCTTTTCTACATAATAATCATAATCACCTAGGTATTCCGCTGCTCCGCCCTGGGACAACTCAATCACTTTTGTGGCAATGCGGTTAATGAAATAGCGGTCATGGGAAACAAATAAAATAGTTCCTGGAAAATCAATGAGCGCATTTTCTAAAATTTCTTTGCTACTTAAATCCAGATGGTTGGTCGGCTCATCTAAAATAAGTACGTTTGATTTTTTCATCATAAGTTTTGCAAGAGCTAAACGTGCTTTTTGTCCACCGCTTAAAGAAGAAACAGGCTTTAGAACATCGTCACCAGAAAATAAAAAGTTTCCAAGTACTGTGCGAATTTCTTTTTCTGGTTGCATCGGGTAATCGTCCCAAAGCTCGTCTAATACACGTTTTGATGATGTTAAGTTTGCTTGTTCTTGGTCATAATATCCGATAGAAACGTTGGAACCAAACGAAATATTACCGTTTAAAGGACGAAGTTTATCCACAAGAGATTTTAATAAAGTAGATTTTCCAATTCCGTTTGGGCCAACAAGTGCAACACTATCGCCTCTTGTTAATTGGAAATGAATGTTTTGAATAATTGGCTCGTTATTATAACCAATGGTAACATCTTTTACTTGTAATACATCATTACCGCTTTGTTTATCGATATCAAAGTGGAAAGAAGCAGATTTTGTATCACCGATTGGTTTTTCCATAAGTTCCATACGATCTAATTGTTTTCGGCGGCTTTGCGCCCGTTTTGTTGTGGAAGCACGAGTAATATTTTTTTGGATAAAGTCTTGTAATTTTGTTACTTCTTCTTGCTGTTTCTCGTAACGTTTTATTTCTTGTTCATATAGCGCCGCTTTAAGTTCTAAGTATTTACTGTAGTTTCCTGTGTACTTTCGACTTTGTTTATTAGAAATTTCATATACTTGCGTTACAAGTCTATCTAGAAAGTATCGATCGTGTGAAACGATTAAAATAGCACCAGGATAACCTTGTAAATATTGCTCCAGCCACGTTAATGTATCGATATCTAAATGGTTGGTTGGCTCATCTAAAATAAGTAAATCTGGTTTTGTTAATAATAACTTACCAAGAGCTAAACGAGTTTTTTGTCCGCCGCTTAATGTGGAGATTGTCGCTTCGTGTGTTTCGGAAGGAAAACCAAGTCCACCTAAAACAGAGCGAATATCAGCTTCGTATTGATAGCCGCCTTCATTTTTATAATCTAATTGTAGGCGATCATACTCTGCTAATAGTTTTTCGTAAATAGTTTCATTTGTGAAATTTTCTTCTTTTCCCATTTCTTGTTCTAACCTGCGGAGTTCTTTCTCCATGCGCTGTAAGTGGAGGAATACTGTTAGCATTTCATCCCAAATCGTTAACGATGTTTCAAGACCAGTATGCTGTGCTAAGTAACCGATAGATACATCTTTCGGTTTTATAATTTCTCCGCCGTCATGGGATAATTCTCCTGCAATAATCTTTAATAATGTAGACTTTCCAGCGCCGTTACGCCCGACAAGTGCAATGCGATCACGCGTCTGTACTTCTAACTTAATGTTTGAAAGAATGACTTCAGCGGCATACAGCTTGGAAAGGTTATTCACTTGTAGTAAAATCAATGTTTTCACCTCAAATAATTTCTTAACTTTGCCATGATTATATTTCTCAATCATACTAAAAATAGTGTATAGTTGAACATAAATAGAGAAATTCTCTCTCTATTATACAAGGAAAAGTTTCAATGCTAAACTTCTGTATATGTTTCAATCACTTGAACAGATAGGAAGAGAGGAGGGGGTTGCATGGAGCAGCCTAAAATTCCGCAGGCGACTGCCAAAAGATTGCCTCTATACTATCGATTTATCCAAAACTTATCGTTATCTGGTAAGCAACGCGTATCATCTGCAGAATTAAGTGAAGCGGTGAAAGTAGATTCAGCGACGATTCGACGAGATTTTTCATACTTTGGGGCATTAGGGAAAAAGGGATATGGTTATAATGTGAATTATTTATTGTCGTTTTTCCGCGAAACACTTGATCAAGATGATGTAACACGCGTAGCATTAATTGGGGTAGGTAACTTAGGTACGGCTTTCTTACATTACAATTTTACAAAAAATAATAATACAAAAATTGAGATGGCATTTGACGTTGATGAAGAGAAAGTTGGGAAAGAAATCGGAGGGATTCCAGTATATCATCTGGATGAATTAGAAGAGAGATTATCAGATGATATAAAAGTGGCAATATTAACAGTGCCTGCTTCTGTTGCACAATCTGTAGCAGATCGCTTATCGCATACGAGCATACAGGGTGTTTTAAACTTTACACCTGCTAGATTAAACATATTAGAACATATTCGAATTCATCATATTGATTTAGCAGTAGAATTACAAACGCTCGTGTACTTTTTGAAAAATTATCCACAATAAAAACGCAGGAATTTCCTGCGTTTTTATTATTTCTTCTTACTATCTTTTTTCGGTTTAGAAAAAAGAAGGCGAAGTGCAAAATTAAAATCAATCGTTGCCATTACGGCAAGCAATAGTGTGTAAAAGTTCCAAATTGTATCTTGAACACTTGTAATTGCTAAGTATGTAAAAATACACCCTAGAAGAAAATACAAAGTTGCCATAACAAATGGTGAATTTCGCATGTTTAAAATCCTCCGATGAATCCTTGCAATTTTTCAGCTTTTTCTAGATATGGACGAAGTACAAATGTAATTAACATAACGTTTGTATTCATCATAACATGAGCCATAATTGGGACAATAATTCGTTTTGTTTGTACGTATAAAAATGAAAAAACAAGCCCCATGGAAATATACACTAATAAATGTGTAGGGTCAAAATGAATGAGAGCAAATATAAGCGAGCTCACGATCGCTGCGATAAAGAAGTTATATCGTTTATATAGTGTTCCAAATAGAATTTTTCTAAATACAATTTCCTCAAGAATGGGAGCGAATATAGATGAAACAATCATAAATAATGGAGCAGCTTTTATAATTTCGATAATGTTTTGTGTATTTTCTGATTCAGCTTTAATTTTAAAAACTTGTGTTTCAATTGTGCCGGCAATTACTTGGGCGAATAAAGCAAGAAAAACTCCTAAAATAATCCATCCTATCGTAGCAAGAATATTTGTTTTTCCACGCTCCCATTTTTCTGATTGTGTATCATTGCGTAGTAACATAAGGATAATGATAAGAGCAATAAAGAAGCTAATCAGTCCCCAGTGTGCAGTTGCCAGTTGAACTTTTTGTTCAAAGGTCCGATGTCCATTATTGTATACTCCGCTTTTTAGAAGGATCCATCCTCCAATTATCCCTGATAGTTGCATCAAAATATATGTAACAATAACCCACCAATATTGTCTCTTCAATTTCGTAACTCCTTTTTGAATTTTTTGTAAAGAAAAAGGAAAATGCCCTATCCATAGAGAAAACAAATTATGGCATCTTTCTTATTGTAACATAGGAGAAGATGAAAAAACGACGGAATCTAAAAATGGATTCTTTGCAGTTTTCCCTTATGTAATTATTAAGTAAATCATAAAAGTTTTTAAACAAGTTGGGGAGGGGGTGGAATAGTTTTCCGAAAAATTACGATTTTTTCACTTGCAAAAGAAAATGAGATTCTTTATTATAATAAGTGTGTTAGCACTCAAGGTATTAGAGTGCTAATAAACATAAAATTTACATAATAAATTGAGGAGGTTGTTGTTCATGCTAAAGCCATTAGGTGATCGCGTTATAATTGAACTTGTTCAAGCAGAAGAAAAAACAGCAAGTGGTATCGTACTACCAGACACTGCAAAAGAAAAACCACAAGAAGGTAAAGTAGTGGCAGTTGGTACTGGTCGTGTGCTTGAAAATGGTGAGCGTGTTGCTTTAGATGTAGCTACAGGAGATCGTATCATCTTCTCAAAATATGCAGGTACTGAAGTGAAATACGAAGGTACAGAATACTTAATTTTACGTGAAAGCGACATTTTAGCAATTATCGGTTAATTATATAAATCTTTAAAAATTCAAGGGGGTCAAATATTATGGCAAAAGATATTAAATTTAGTGAAGAAGCACGTCGTTCGATGCTTCGCGGTGTCGACACTCTTGCAAACGCAGTAAAAGTTACGCTTGGACCAAAAGGTCGCAACGTTGTACTTGAGAAAAAATTCGGTTCTCCGCTTATTACAAATGACGGCGTAACAATTGCAAAAGAAATCGAATTAGAAGATGCATTTGAAAATATGGGTGCAAAACTAGTTGCAGAAGTTGCTAGCAAAACAAATGATGTAGCTGGTGATGGAACGACAACTGCAACTGTATTAGCGCAAGCAATGATTCGTGAAGGTTTAAAGAACGTAACAGCTGGTGCGAACCCAATGGGTCTTCGTAAAGGTATTGAAAAAGCTGTTACAGCAGCGATTAAAGAATTAAAAGAGATTTCTAAACCAATCGAAGGTAAATCTTCTATCGCACAAGTAGCTGCTATTTCTGCTGATGATGAAGAAGTAGGCCAATTAATTGCAGAAGCAATGGAACGTGTTGGTAACGACGGCGTTATTACATTAGAAGAATCTAAAGGGTTCACAACAGAATTAGATGTAGTAGAAGGTATGCAGTTTGACCGTGGATATGCTTCTCCTTACATGATTACTGATTCTGATAAAATGGAAGCAGTTCTTGATAACCCATTTATCTTAATTACAGATAAAAAGGTTTCTAGCATTCAAGAAATCTTACCAGTATTAGAGCAAGTGGTACAACAAGGTAAACCACTTCTTATCATCTCTGAAGACGTAGAAGGCGAAGCATTAGCTACATTGGTAGTAAATAAACTTCGCGGTACGTTCAATGTAGTAGCTGTTAAAGCTCCTGGCTTCGGTGATCGTCGTAAAGCGATGTTAGAAGATATTGCGATCTTAACTGGCGGAGAAGTAATTACAGAAGAGCTAGGTCGTGATTTAAAATCTGCAACTATCGCATCTTTAGGCCGTGCTGGCAAAGTTGTTGTAACAAAAGAAAATACAACAATTGTTGAAGGTATAGGAAACGCAGAACAAATCGAAGCTCGCATTGGTCAAATCCGTGCACAGCTAGAAGAAACAACTTCTGAATTCGATCGTGAAAAATTACAAGAACGTCTTGCTAAATTAGCAGGTGGCGTAGCTGTAATTAAAGTAGGTGCGGCTACTGAAACTGAATTGAAAGAGCGCAAACTTCGCATTGAAGATGCACTTAACTCAACTCGTGCAGCAGTAGAAGAAGGTATTGTTGCTGGTGGTGGTACTGCACTTATGAATGTATACAGCAAAGTAGCTAACCTTGAAGCAACTGGTGACGAAGCTACAGGTATTAACATTGTGCTTCGGGCGTTAGAAGAACCAGTTCGTCAAATCGCAGTGAACGCTGGTTTAGAAGGCTCTGTAGTTGTAGAGCGCTTAAAAGGCGAAAAAGTTGGCGTTGGTTTCAACGCAGCAACAGGCGAATGGGTAAATATGCTTGAGTCTGGTATCGTAGATCCAACGAAAGTAACTCGTTCTGCTCTTCAAAACGCAGCATCTGTTGCAGCAATGTTCTTAACAACTGAAGCAGTTGTTGCTGACAAACCAGAACCAAATGCACCTGCAATGCCTGACATGGGCGGCATGGGCATGGGCGGTATGGGCGGCATGATGTAATAAGCCCTCATTTTGAGAAGCTGTTCAATGTATAAATAGTTAGTAAGAAGAAGACTACTTCCTAAGTAAAGGAGGTAGTCTTTTTTGTACTTTTAAAGTTTGCTTATCAAGATATAGGGGGACGAGTATTCATGGCTAGATAGAACAATTTCGGGCGTGTTATGGTAGTAGGTAGTATTTTTTAAGTTAGTAAAGTTCTTGGAATTCTTTCGAAATTCATGAATAAGAAGGTGTATATATGAAATTATATTTCAAAGACATTGAGTTAGGCGAAATTATAGATATTTTTACTGATGCACCGTGGATGTATGGCACTATACATTTAAATGAAAATAGCAAACCTTATGAAGAATATTTTCGTGAAATGGTTAATGAAGAAAGTACATTTGATTTTGACAGTATAGACCCTAATTTTTTGAATGAGGAGAATTGGTCTGTTTTTGACGAAAATGAAGAGAAATACTTAGGGATAGCCATTCCTGCTATTCATATAGAAGACACAACTATTGCATGGCGTTGGCGATGAATAAAATATCATTTCGGAAAAGCCAAGTTTGTAATAAGGGTAATTGTTAATACGGCACGAAATTTTATGACCTTGTAAGAGACCAATTACACGGTGCAGGTTACGGATTGCAATATAATCACAAGGGCTTTGAATGAATAACAGAAGGACGTTTCACTATATAGGGAAATAATTTCTGTAGAATTTTGTCGCTTTCTCTCTTGACCGTATTCACGTTTCATTGTTAGAATCTAGAAAGATAATATTAAACGTTCCTTCATATATCCTCAATAATACGGATTGAGAGTCTCTACCGGGTTACCGTAAACAACCTGACTATGAAGGCAGTGTGTCTATATTTATAAGGAACAAACTCCTTTATAAAGCTAGACTCCTGCCTTTTCTTTGTTATGAGACTGAGGGCAGGGGACTGGCTTTTTTTATTATATTGGTAATTGTTTTTACCAAATTGGTGAAAATGTTTATATACAGAACTATGGGGTGATTATTTTGAAGAAACAGCACGATACGATTATCGTTTTAGATTTTGGAAGTCAGTATAACCAGTTAATTGCGCGTCGCATTCGTGAATTTGGCGTGTATAGTGAACTTCATCCACATACAATTACAGCAGAAGAAATTAAAGCGATGAATCCAAAAGGGATTATCTTCTCTGGTGGACCAAACAGTGTATATGGCGAAAGTGCATTCCACTGCGATGAGAAAATCTTTGATTTAGGCTTACCGATCTTCGGTATTTGCTACGGCATGCAATTAATGACAAAGCACTTTGGTGGAAAAGTAGAACGTGCAGACCATCGTGAGTATGGAAAAGCGGTAGTAAAAGTAGAGAACCAATCGAAATTATATACAAATCTTCCAGAAGAGCAAGTTGTTTGGATGAGCCATGGTGACTTAGTAACAGGCTTACCAGAAGGTTTCGTAGTAGATTCAACAAGTGACTCTTGTCCAATTGCTGGTATGAGCAACGAAGCACAAAACTTATACGGCGTACAATTCCACCCAGAAGTGCGTCACTCTGAGCACGGTAATGATTTAATTAAGAACTTTGTATTCGGTGTTTGTGGTTGTACTGAAGGCTGGAATATGGAGAACTTTATTGAAGTAGAATTAGAAAAGATTCGTGAAACAGTTGGCGACAAGAAAGTATTATGTGCGCTTAGCGGCGGTGTAGACTCTTCTGTTGTAGCTGTATTAATTCATAAAGCAATCGGGGACCAATTAACGTGTATTTTCGTTGACCATGGCTTACTTCGTAAAGGAGAAGCTGAAGGGGTTATGAAAACATTTAGCGAAGGCTTCCACATGAACGTTATTAAGGTGGATGCACAAGAACGCTTCATGAGCAAATTAGCAGGTGTTGAAGATCCGGAACAAAAACGTAAAATCATCGGTAATGAATTTATTTATGTATTCGATGACGAAGCTTCTAAATTAGAAGGAATGGACTTCTTAGCACAAGGTACACTGTACACAGATATTATTGAAAGTGGTACAGCGACTGCGCAAACAATTAAATCTCACCATAACGTTGGTGGACTTCCAGAAGATATGCAGTTTAAGTTAATCGAGCCTTTAAATACGTTATTTAAAGACGAAGTACGTGAATTAGGATCAGAACTAGGAATTCCTGATGAAATCGTATGGCGTCAACCTTTCCCAGGTCCAGGACTTGGTATCCGTGTACTAGGCGAAATTACAGAAGAGAAATTAGAAATTGTTCGTGAATCTGATGCAATTTTACGTGAAGAAATCAAAAAAGCTGGTTTAGATCGTGAAGTTTGGCAATATTTCACTGCACTTCCTGGTATGCGCAGCGTAGGTGTTATGGGTGACGAGCGTACGTATGATTACACAGTAGGTATTCGTGCAGTAACATCAATCGATGGTATGACAGCTGACTGGGCACGTATCCCTTGGGATGTATTAGAGAAAATCTCTGTACGTATCGTAAACGAAGTAAAACACGTTAACCGTATCGTGTATGATATTACTTCTAAGCCACCAGCAACAATTGAGTGGGAATAAATTGAATTTCATGATATAGAAGACGATCCATCTATGCCTTTATGTGTAGATGGATCTTTTTTGTGTTTTATACGAACGAAAAATAAATTTGATTAAAAAACGTTCGTTTTTGAATTGACACTTATCTGTATATGAGTTAGTATGAATATGTAATCAATAATAAAAGTGAATATTTTAGCCGTCGTATAATATCGGGAATATGGCCCGAAAGTTTCTACCTTGCTACCGTAAATGGCTTGACTACGAGGCGTTTTGATATAAGGGTAAGGGATACTTGCCTTTGTTTACGGACGCTTCCATGTATAATGCATTGGAAGCCTTTTTTATTTTTAAAGATAAAAGAGGGGCTAGTAAGGAGTGCGACGAGCAATTATATAACGGGGGAAACATAAGATGAAACGTTATTTTCAGTTCGATGAGCTCGGCACAAATTACAAAACAGAGTTCATTGCAGGATTAACAACATTTTTATCTATGGCATATGTATTGTTTGTTAATCCCGCTACACTATCGCTGGGACATGTTAAGGGATTGCCGGCAGGGACCGGAATGGATCCGGGAGCAGTGTTTGTTGCTACAGCTTTAGCAGCGGCAATTGGATCATTAATCATGGGGATTTTTGCAAAGTATCCAATCGCACTAGCGCCGGGAATGGGGATTAATGCTTTCTTTGCTTACACAGCCGTATTAACAATGGGGATTCCGTGGCAAACGGCGATTGCTGGAACACTAGTATCAGGTATTATGTTTATTTTTCTTACAGCTTCCGGCCTTCGTGAAAAAATCATTAACGCAATTCCAACAGAATTAAAGTTTGCAGTAGCAGCTGGAATTGGGTTGTTCATCGCATTTCTTGGTTTTCAAAATGCGGGGATTATTGTAAATAATGATGCTGTGCTTGTTGGTTTAGGTGATTTAACGAAAGGGACGACATTACTTGCTATCTTTGGTGTAGTTGTAATCGTTATTTTAATGACAAGAAACGTTAATGGGGCAGTATTCTTTGGGATGGTGCTTACAGCAATTGTTGGTGTAGCAACAGGGCTAATTGATACACCAAAGTCGATTGTTGGTGCAGTTCCAAGCTTAACACCGACATTCGGAGTTGCTCTTCAACATCTTGGAGATATTTTTACTGCTAAGATGCTCATTGTTATTTTAACTTTCTTTTTTATCGATTTCTTTGATACAGCAGGAACGCTTGTAGCGGTTGCGAATCAAGCGGGCTTAATGAAAGATAATAAATTACCACGTGCGAGGAAAGCATTGTTCTCTGATGCAATTGCAACTGTAATCGGAGCAATACTTGGTACATCAACAACGACGTCTTATATTGAATCCTCTGCAGGGGTAGC
This sequence comes from Bacillus sp. NPDC077411, assembly GCF_044543425.1. NCBI lineage: Bacteria > Bacillati > Bacillota > Bacilli > Caryophanales > Bacillaceae > Bacillus > Bacillus sp. NPDC077411. The sequence continues at coordinate 13,150 of NZ_JBITWA010000039.1, forward strand.
AGTAGGAGGACGCTCTGGATTTACAGCCGTTGTAACAGGAGGATTTTTCTTATTAGCACTTTTCTTTTCACCGTTATTAAGTGTAGTAACACCATCTGTAACGGCACCGGCTTTAATTATTGTAGGGGTTTTGATGGTCTCATCATTAGGGGAAATTGATTGGAAGAAATTCGAAACGGCAGTACCGGCATTTTTTACAATTATTGCAATGCCGCTTACATACAGTATCGCAACGGGTATTGCAATTGGATTTATCTTCTATCCAATTACAATGGTTGTAAAAGGACGAAGAAAAGAAGTTCATCCGATTATGTATGTCATGGCAATTTTGTTTGTACTCTATTTCATGTATGTTCGTAAATAAAGGGGTTTTTTGAAAGGACTAGGAGGAGATGCCTAGTCCTTTTTGTTATAATAAAAATATGGAAGGTTCAGTTGATTTGCGGATATTTCGTAACTTGATATAGATGAAAGTTGTATAAGTTATATAAAGAAAATAACTTGGGATATAGATAAGTTGCAAAACCGCTATAAAAGCCCTTTTCTTTTTAGGGGTGATGAGAGCGTCAGGCTGTGCATAGCAGGGGCTTATATTAAAAGGGTGGAGGAAAACAAAAGGCTTATTGATGGGAAATGAACCTTTTTATATTTTGTTAGAAAAATATATTGACGTTTAATATAAAAGGGTGTAGTATTATACGAGTCGCTGCTGCAACAGAGCAGAAAGCGAAAACGAAATAAAAAACTTAGTTGACATCGAAAAACAAAGATGTTAACATAAGGAAGTCGCAACCAGGCGGCAAACAAGTTCTTTGAAAACTGAACGAAACAAACAACGTGAAACGTCAATTTTTATTTATGATGCTAGACAAACTTTATTGGAGAGTTTGATCCTGGCTCA
>NZ_JBITWA010000040.1:0-10540 GCF_044543425.1 Bacillus sp. NPDC077411
CTTGGCAATCCGACATTGACCGCAGAGAAGTTCGTGGAGAATCCATTTATTCCAGGTGAGAAGATGTACCGGACAGGTGACTTGGTAAGATGGTTGCCAGATGGTAACCTAGAGTTTTTGGGACGAATAGATCATCAGGTCAAAATCAGAGGATACCGAATTGAACTTGGAGAGATTGAACATCAGCTATTGAAACATGAGGATGTGGAGGAAGCAGTTGTCATTGCTCGGGAAGATAAAGCGGGTGAGCAGTATTTATGTGGATATATAGTAACTCAAGGTAATGATATAGAAGCGGATCAGATGACTGCCAAATGGAGTAAGGTCTGGAATGATATCTATGGACAGGAAACTACAATTGGCTCTTTCAATACTGCTGGATGGAAAAGTAGTTACTCAAAGGAACAAATATCAGATTATGAAATGAAGATATGGTTAGACGCAACTATCGAAAGAATAGGCATATGTAGTCCTAAGGATGTTTACGAAATTGGTTGTGGAACAGGTATGATTATGTCTAGAGTTGCTCCTATATCAGAAACATATATTGCTAGTGATATGTCTAAGGAAGCCGTAGCTTACTCTAGTAATTTATCGAAGACTATTTCAAAGGCATGTGAGAACATACAAGTTATACAACGAGAAGCTAATGATATTACGGGATTAAAGGAAAAATCATTTGATACAGTTTTATTTAATTCTGTATCACAATATTTTCCTAACCGACAATATCTAATTGAAGTATTAAGGAATTGTGTAAAGTTAGTAAAAGAAGGCGGGAAGATTTTTGTTGGAGATGTGAGGAATTTGGCATTACTGCGAGAATTTTATTTATCCCTCATCCTTGAAAATGATGATATTTCTCTAAAAGATGCAAAGAAAAGAATAGAGAAGATGCAGTTATTAGAAGAAGAATTAGTAATTGATCCAATGTTCTTTTATAAGTTACAAAATGAGATTCCAGAGATAGGTCATGTGGAAATTAAATATAAAAAGGAAAAGAATTTAAATGAGATGACAAGATTCCGATATGATGTAATTCTTCATATTGGAGAATGTAATTTTGCTAAGAGCCACACTGTAAACATGGATTGGGATGATGATTTACTAAATAAAACCATATTTAATGAAAAAGTTATAAGGGAAGACTTTGATGTTTTAACAATAGAAAATGTTCCTAATTCTAGGATAGAAGGCTTATTGAATATTACTAATACTATGATTCAAAATGCTACTGATGTAGAAAGTATTAAAGAGCTAGCAGCAGAAATAGGCGAGAATCAAATAGATGGTGATACTCATTTTCATACTATAGAAAGTTACTTACCAGCAGCATACAAGGCAGATATTTTGTGGTCAGGACCTAAGTCTCATGACAAATATAATATAGTAATCTATAAAGAAACAGTGAGTTTATTGGTGGAATCAGCATTGTCGTTTTGGAATAGTAAGAGTAAGGAATTTTCACTTGATAATTGGGAGGAATATACTAATATTCCATTCAATGAAGAGTCTTCTAGAATTTTATTAAACCAATTGCGGGAGAACTTGTTGCTCGATCTTCCTGAATATATGATACCATCCCAATTTATTCAATTAGATAAGATCCCATTGAACTCTAATGGAAAAGTTGATAGGATGGCTCTTCCTACACCAAGTTGGGAATCTACAAATAAACATGGATATGTAGCACCACGAAGCATTACAGAGACGAAATTAGTGGGCATATGGCAAGATGTTCTATCTTTAGATCAACAGATTGGTGTGCATGATAATTTCTTTGAGCTGGGTGGACACTCTTTGAGGGCAACTTCTGTTATATCAAACGTTCACAAGCAATTTAACGTTGAGATACCACTTAAAGAGATATTCTCTAACCAAACTATTGCTGAACTGGCAATTTACATTGACCAAGCTAGTGAAAGCTTATATAAATCAATTGAACAGGTAGAAGAAAAGGAGTATTACCCATTATCTTCAGCACAGAAGCGCATGTATTTTATTAATCAATTTGAGGAGAATGATATAAGCTACAATATGCCAGCAGTATTAGAGTTGACAGGTGTTGTAGACCGCGTCCAACTAGAAAGAGTTTTCCGACTATTGATTGAGCGTCATGAGGCTTTTCGGACTATGTTTAAAATAGTAGATGATACTCCAGTGCAAGTAATACAACAAAATGTTAATTTTAACATTAATTACCAGGAAATAGACAATGAGAAGATTGATGAGGTAGTAGATGCATTTATTAAACCATTTAATTTATCAGAGGCTCCTCTGTTCAGAGTTGGTTTATTTAACGTAGACGTCGATAAACATATCTTGGTTGTGGATGTACACCATATTATCTCTGATGGTATGTCAATACAATTACTTATTGAGGAGTTTTCTAAGTTATATTCAGGAGAAGTGCTAGAAGAACCAAAAATTCATTATAAAGACTATGCAGTTTGGCAAAATAATATATTTAATAGTAACAAAATGAAACAGCAAGCGATGTATTGGAAAGAACAGTTTAAAGGTAATGTTCCAATCCTTAAGTTACCGACAGACTATCCAAGACCACGTATCTCAAGTCATAAAGGAAATAGTGTAACCTTCCAAGTAAGCCAGGAAGTTACAGAGAAGTTGAAGTTGATAGGCAAACACCAGAATGCCACTTTATATATGGTCTTGTTGGCTGCCTACAACACATTGTTATATAAATATACAGGACAAGAGGAGATTGTAGTAGGATCCCCTGTCGTAGGGCGTCCACATGCTGATTTACAACATATAGTGGGAATGTTTGTAAATACACTTGCGCTAAAAAACAGACCAAATGGGAATAAGTCATTTGCAGAATTCCTCACAGAAGTTAGAGAAACTACCTTAGATGCCTTTAAACACCAAGATTATCCGTTTGAAGAGCTAATAGAAGAACTAGGGATTAGTCGTGATGTTAGCAGGAATCCACTTTTCGATACAATGTTTGTCTTGCATAATATTGATGAAAAGAAATTATATACTAATGGATTAACTATTAGTCCGTATAAATACGAAAATTGTACTTCTAAATTTGATTTATTGTTAACAGCAACTGAAATAAGAGAACAGTTGGAATTTGAGTTAGAGTATAGTTGTGACTTATTTACTAGAGAAAGCATATTAGCTATCGTGGATCAGTTAAAAGAATTGTTAATACAAGTTACCGTATTGCCGAACTCTACCTTAGAATCTTTACAATTAGTTAGAACAGAGGATAATCAAGAGTTAGAGAATATGAATAATTCATTGGAAATGGAATTTAACTTTTAATCTATTATTAAGGGCAATATTATAATGTTGCCCTTAATATAAAAAGGAGTCTATTTATGGTTAATGTTTATAAAGATATACAGGAACTTTCAAAGTCTAGAAATTACTGGATTAAAAAGTATTTAAATAAAAATTTGGAAGCAACAACTTTAATACAGGATTCTCTTCTGTTAAAAAATCCTACATTTAATAAAATAGGGATTAAATTCACACCAGAATTAACTGAAAGATTACTAAAAGTCAGTGCACAGAACAGTCTATCCCTCTACGTTATTTTACTTAGTTCATTTAAGGTTCTTTTATTTAGGCTTCTAGATGAAGAAGAAATTACAATTGCATCTCCTATTTATAGAAAGGGAATAGAGAGCGAAAATAATATATTACCTATAAGCAGTATCATTAAAGGAGACATGTCTTTTAAACAATGTGTCTTAAGTGTTAGAGAAGCAGTATGGGAAGCCTATTCACATCAATGTTATAATATAGAAAGATTTATAGATTCTAAAAAGATTGAAAGGTTTGTTAAAGATAGTATCCCATTTAGTATGATGAATATACATGGAAACTTAGGAAGGGACATAAATTTAGGCTTTTCGTTCCAATTACAAGGCTCTTTTCTAAATGGAGAAATAAATTATAATTCCAGTATATATAACGAAACGACAATAAGGTCCCTGGTTTCAAGATTTATCATTGTACTAGAGCAAGTGTTGTATAATGCAGAATTGAAAGTGTCCGATGTTAATATAATCACTGACATTGAAAAAGAGAAACTGTTCTGTGAATTTACAGGTGATTTACTAGAAACTCACCATGGTAAGACTGTACAAGAAGTTTTTGAAGATCAAGTTTCAAAAACTCCACATAGTATTGCGATTATATCAGGCGAAGACAAAATGACCTATCTACAATTAAATGAAAAGGCAAACCGACTTGCCAGAAATTTGAGAAATAGGGGGGTTCAGCCTGATAGTATAGTAGCTATTGCGGTTGAGAAATCTACAGAGTTTGTCGTAAGTGTATTAGCTGTACTTAAAGCTGGTGGGGCATTTATGCCTATTAATACAAGTCTTCCATCGAGAAGAATAAAATATATGTTAGCACAAAGTAAAGCAAAGGTTGTAATAACTAAAGACTTATGCTTTGATAGCCTTGATTTTGTCGGAGACATCGTCGATATAAAATTAGGTTCAACTTATCATACAGATAGTAGTAATCTTGAAAATCTAAATAGTTACAACAATCTGTTTTATGTGATATATACATCTGGAACTACGGGAAATCCTAAAGGAATAATGCTTGAGCACAAGAGTTTCTTAAATCTAATTAAGTCTGGGCATATTGAAAATGAAATTGATTTTAAGAATAAGAATGTGAGTCAATTTGCTGCTGTGAACTTTGATGTATGCTATCAGGAGATTTTCTCGACCTTGTTAAATGGTAGTACACTTTTCTTGGTAGATGAAGACACTAAAATGAATGTTAATAAATTTTCGGATTTCATTAGGGAAAATAAAATTAATACTTTATTTCTACCACCGGCCTATTTTAATCACTTTTTTAACTATATTGGTTTACAAGATATCTTTACAGATCTTGAGAATATCATTTTAGCTGGAGAACAAGTGATTTTATCTAAAGAGATTAGGAGTAAGCTGAAAAAGTCTTCGGTTATTTTACATAATCATTATGGACCCTCAGAGACACATGTAGCTACAACATATGTAGTTAAAAAGGAGGGTTTAATGGAAAGGCTTCCTATCGGAAAACCTATTTCAAATACAAGAATATTTATTTGCAACAAAGAAAATTTAGTTCCGATTGGTGGGGTTGGTGAATTATGCATCGCAGGAGAAGGGCTAGCAAGAGGATATCTTGGCAATCCGACATTGACCGCAGAGAAGTTTGTGGAGAATCCATTTATTCCAGGGGAGAAGATGTACCGGACAGGTGACTTGGCAAGATGGTTACCTGATGGTAACTTAGAGTTTTTGGGACGAATAGACCATCAAGTGAAAATTAGAGGGTACCGAATTGAACTTGGAGAGATTGAACATCAGCTATTGAAACACGAGGATGTGGAGGAAGTAGTTGTCGTGGACCGGGAAGATGAAGTTGGTGAAAAGTATCTGTGTGGATATATTGTCGCCAACCGTGATATCTCAGTAGCTGAACTAAGACAAACTTTGTTGACTGAATTACCGGATTACATGATTCCATCTTACTTTATCCAGTTGGACAAGTTTCCTTTAAATACGAATGGAAAGATAGACCGGAAGGTCCTTCCGACTCCGGATTGGTCATCAATGGGCCATGTGGAGTATGTAGCGCCTAGAAACGAAATAGAGGAACAATTGGCTCATATTTGGCAAGAAATTTTATCTTTAAACCGGGAAATTGGGATTCATGAAAACTTTTTTGAATTGGGCGGTCATTCCCTAAGAGCTACATCCTTGGTGTCAAAGATACACAAACAATTTCATGTGGAGTTTCCTCTTAAAGAAGTATTTGCACGTCAGACGATTGAGGAGCTTGCTTCATATATCGAGCATTCGAATAAAAGTGTCTATTCCACCATTACAAAGGTAGAAGATCAAGAGTATTATCCATTGTCTTCAGCACAAAAACGAATGTACGTAATCAATCAGTTTGAGGAAGAGAGCCTGGGTTATAACATGTCAGCAGTTATGGAATTGACAGGAAAAGTGGACCAAGAGCGATTGAATTCTGTATTCTGTCAACTGGTTGCGCGTCATGAGTCTTTTAGAACTACATTTGAGCTAGTGGAAGGAACGCCAGTTCAAAAGGTTCATAAAGATGTGAGCTTTAATGTGGAATATATGGAAGTATCAATGGGACAGGTTCAAGAAGCGATACAAGCGTTTATTCGCCCATTTGATTTGTCTACGGGACCTTTGCTTCGTGTAGGGATGTTTAAGATAGATACAGATAGACATATCTTAATGGTTGATATGCACCATATTATCTCAGATGGAATTTCAACAAAAGTTCTAATTGATGACTTTACAAGACTTTATATGGGAGAGTTACTAGAAGAACCGAAAGTTCGTTACCGAGATTACGCAGTATGGCAGAATGAGTTCATGAAAAGTGAAAAGTTAAAGGAACAGGAAACATACTGGAAAGAACAATTTCAGGATGACATTCCAATTCTTAACCTGCCAACAGATTATTCAAGACCGCCAGTCTTTAGTCATGAAGGGAATAGTCTCAATTTTCAAATTGACAAAGAAATTACAGAAAAGCTGAAGTTAATTGGGAAACAACAGAACGCTACTTTATATATGGTCTTGTTGGCTGCTTACAACACATTATTATACAAATATACAGGGCAAGAAGAGGTTGTGGTAGGGTCTCCTATTGCGGGACGTCCACATGCGGACTTGGAACATATAGTGGGGATGTTTGTAAACACGCTCACTTTAAAAAACAGACCACAAGGGAATAAGTCATTTACGGAATTCCTTAGAGAAGTGAAAGAAGTTACCTTGGAAGCCTTTAAACATCAAGACTACCCATTCGAAGAGCTTATGGAAACGTTAAATATTCAGCGAGATATGAGCAGGAATCCGCTGTTCGACACATTATTCACTCTACAGAATATGGACATGGAAAAAATCCAAGCAAATGGGCTAGAGATTAAACCATATGACTATGTTAACAATACATCCAAATTTGATGTTTCCTTGACCGCAGTAGAAGAAGAGAACAATATCGAGTTTGAACTGGAATACAGTACAAGTTTATTTAGACATGATACAATGGTTCGATTCCAAAAGCACTTTGTCAATTTGTTAACAAACTTGTCTATAAGTCAAGAAAAAACCTTGGATGAAGTGGACATCTTATCAACAGAGGAAACAGACTATTTACTGTGTCAAGTCAACAATACACATATGGAATATCCGAAGGATAAGACAATTCATAAGTTGTTTGAAGAACAAGTGGAACAATCTCCAGACCGAGTGGCTGTAGTGGCAGAGGAAAGCCGGTTGACTTACCAAGAATTAAATGAGCGGGCAAACCAATTAGCACGTACCCTTCGAAGTAAGGGGATAGGTCCGGATACAGTAGTCGCGATTATGACAGAGCGAAATGTGGACGCGATAGTAGGTGTATTAGGTATTTTAAAAGCTGGTGGTGCTTACCTACCGATTGATCAAAAGTTACCAAAACAACGTAGCGAATTTATGTTGAGAGATAGTAAAACAGGGTTTATCCTTGGACAGAAAAAGTTGTTAGATACAGTAGAATTTGATGGGAATAAAATCTTTTTGGACAGTGAAAGCTCTTACCATATAAATGGGAACAATCTTGAGGAGGCTTGTATGCCTAATAACTTGGCATACGTTATCTACACTTCAGGTTCAACTGGTACACCAAAGGGTGTAATGGTGAATCATAAATCTATTCTCAATACGTTATGTTGGAGAATAGAATCATATCAATATAGTGACAGTGATATTACGTTACAGATGCCTTCTTTCTCTTTTGACAGCTCTGTTGAAGATATTTTTACTACTTTGCTTTCTGGAGGTAAATTAATTTTAATAGAAGATATAAGAATGAATTTCAGTAAATTTATAAATATTATTCAAAATAATAAAGTAACTAATTTGTTAGCTGTTCCAAGCTATTATAATAATCTATTAAACACTATTGATAAGCCTTTAGTAGATTTGAGATTTGTGACAATTGCAGGGGAAGGTTTTAATGAAAATCTAATTACAAAACATTTTCAGAAAATTCCTCACGTAAAATTGTTTAATGAATATGGTCCAACAGAAAATAGTGTTTGTTCTACAATATGTGAATTAAAACAGGAAGATCAGAAGGTACTTATTGGTAAACCAATAAGTAATAACAGGGTTTATATCCTTGATATGGAAAATAATTTATTGCCATTAGGAGTTGCAGGTGAACTTTGTGTAAGTGGGGAAGGTTTGGCACGTGGTTATTTAAATAGACCAGAGCTCACAGCGGAGAAGTTTGTTCCAAACCCATTTATTCCAGGTGAGAAGATGTATCGGACAGGTGACTTGGCAAGGTGGTTACCCGATGGTAACTTAGAATTTTTGGGACGTATAGACCATCAAGTGAAAATTAGAGGGTACCGGATTGAGATTGGAGAGATTGAGCATCAGCTATTGAAACATGAGGATGTGGAGGAAGTAGTTGTCATGGACCGCGAAGATGAAGTTGGTGAAAAGTATCTGTGTGGATATATTGTCGCCAACCGTGATATCTCAGTAGCTGAACTAAGACAAACTTTGATGGCTGAATTACCGGATTACATGATTCCATCTTACTTTATCCAGTTGGACAAGTTTCCTTTAAATCCGAATGGAAAGATAGACCGGAAGGTCCTTCCGACTCCGGATTGGTCATCGATGAGCCATGTGGAGTATGTAGCGCCTAGAAACGAAATAGAGGAACAATTGGCTCATATTTGGCAAGAAATTTTATCTTTAAACCGGGAAATTGGGATTCATGAAAACTTTTTTGAATTGGGTGGTCATTCCCTAAGAGCTACATCTTTGGTGTCAAAGATACACAAACAATTTCATGTGGAGTTTCCTCTTAAAGAAGTATTTGCACGTCAGACGATTGAGGAGCTTGCGGCATATATCGAGTATTCGAATAAAAGCGTCTATTCAACCATTACACAGGTAGAAGATCAAGAGTATTATCCATTATCTTCAGCACAAAAGCGAATGTATGTAATCAATCAGTTTGAAGAAGAGAGTTTAGGTTATAACATGCCAGCAGTTATGGAATTGACAGGAATAGTGGACCAAGAGCGATTGAATTCTGCATTCTGTCAACTGGTTGCGCGTCATGAGTCTTTTAGAACTACATTTGAGCTAGTGGAAGGAACGCCAGTTCAAAAGGTTCATAAAGATGTGAGCTTTAATGTGGAATATATGGAAGTATCAATAGGACAGGTTCAAGAAGCGATACAAGCGTTTATTCGCCCATTTGATTTGTCTACGGGACCTTTGCTTCGTGTAGGGATGTTTAAGATAGATACAGATAGACATATCTTAATTGTTGATATGCACCATATTATCTCAGATGGAATTTCAGCAAAAGTTCTAATTGATGACTTTACAAGACTTTATATGGGAGATTTACTAGAAGAACCGAAAGTTCGTTACCGAGATTACGCGGTATGGCAGAATGAGTTCATGAAGAGTGAAAAGTTAAAGGGACAGGAAACATACTGGAAAGAACAATTTCAGGGCGATATTCCAATTCTTAACCTGCCAATAGATTATCCAAGACCGCCGGTCTTTAGTCATGAAGGGAATAGTCTCAATTTCCAAATTGGCCAAGAAATTACAGAAAAGCTGAAGTTGATCGGGAAACAACAGAACGCTACTCTATATATGGTCTTGTTGGCTGCTTACAACACATTATTATACAAATATACGGGGCAAGAAGAGATTGTGGTAGGGTCTCCTATTGCGGGACGTCCACATGCGGACCTGGAACATATAGTGGGGATGTTTGTAAACACACTCGCTTTAAAAAACAGACCACAAGGGAATAAGTCATTTACGGAATTCCTTAGAGAAGTGAAAGAAGTTACCTTGGAAGCCTTTAAACATCAAGACTATCCATTTGAAGAACTTGTGGAAACGTTAGATATTCAGCGAGATATGAGCAGGAATCCGCTGTTCGACACATTATTCACTCTACAGAATATGGATATGGAAGAAATCCAAGCGAATGGGCTGGAGATTAAACCATATGACTATGTTAACAATACATCCAAATTTGATGTTTCCTTAGCCGCAGCAGAGGAAGAGGACAATATCGAGTTTGAACTGGAATACAGTACAAGTTTATTTAGACATGATACAATGGTTCGATTCCAAAAGCACTTTGTTAATTTGTTAAACAACTTGTCTATAGATCAAGAACAAACCTTGGATGAAGTGGACATCTTATCAACAGAGGAAACAGACTATTTATTATATCAAATCAACAATACACATATAGAATATCCGAAGGATAAAACAATCCATAAGTTATTTGAGGAACAAGTGGAACATTCTCCAAATCGAGTGGCTGTAGTGGCAGGAGAAAGCAAGTTGACTTACCAAGAATTAAATAAGCGGGCGAACCAGTTAGCGCGTACCCTTAGAAGTAAGGGGATAGGTCCGGATACAGTCGTTGCGATTATGACAGAACGGAATACAGATATGTTAGTAGGTCT
>NZ_JBITWA010000041.1:0-9443 GCF_044543425.1 Bacillus sp. NPDC077411
TCTACCCAACCTTTTACTGTATCTACTGCCTCACGAATAGGACTTACAATTGCTTCTTTGGCTGCATTAAATTTTTCACTAGCTGCATTTTTAATTGAATTGAACTTGTCCACTGCAGTGTTATACATGGATGAAAATTTTTCAACGACTGAATTATACGCTGATGAAATCGGGTCAATAATATTTTGCTTCACGGAATTCCAAGCTGACAACGTTGCTGATTTTATAGATTCATATTTTTGACTAAGCCAATTTACTAAATCGTTAAATTTTTCTTTACACCAGTTATACGCTTCTAGAACTGGTTGTATAATATACTGCTTAAATAAATTCCAAGCTGCCAGTGTAATAGACTTTGCAAATTCCCATTTTTCATTTAACCAGTTTACTAGATCACCGATTTTTTCTTTACACCAGTTGTAGGCTTCCACAATCGGATCAATAATATATTTACTTATTAAAGCCCATGCAATTTGCGTACCAGCTTGAATAAGTAACCAGCCTGCCTGTAGAACAGTTGAAATCAAAGAAATAATAGGATCTAAGACTGTTAGAATCGTATTCCAAGTATCAGACCAGACTTGTGTCAGTGTTCCCCACAATTGCGATGCTGTTTCGACAAGATTCGACCACCAAGAGGACGCTGTTTCAACAATTCCAGACCACAAATCACTGAAAAATTGACCTATTGGATCAAAAAATGAATGACACATTTCTAAAAATGAAGACCAGGCATTTGAAAAATACTCAACTGTTGCAGACCAACCATCACTGCAAGCTTGAACTAAATTCCCCCACAATTCACCAAACCAAGATGAAAATTGAGACCATTTTTCAGAAAGCCAATCGGTTATCGCGCCCCAGTTTTTTATCAACATTATTATTCCTGTGATTGCTAGTGAAACTGCCAAAATAGTAGCTACAACTGGTAAAAAGGCAAGATTTAACGCACCAAAAGAAACAGCTAGAGCTGCTACAATTGGAGTTAAAATAATAAATGCAGTACTCAATGCACCAATAACTATAAGGAGCGTTTGATCTGCATCAGATAATTTACTAAACCAGTCCATCACGGATTTAATTCCATTAACTAACGGAGGTAACACATCTTTTGCTAATTCAGCAAGTTTCTTTCCGAGTGGTTCGAGGGCAGCTTTAGTTTCTCTTAGAGCACTTTGGAACTGTTGTCCGAGTGATTCTTCTTGAAGTTTTTTCATTTCTTCCATACGTCCCTTTGTATCACCAAGACCGCCGTTAACATCAGTTAGACCTAAAACGGCTTTTGCTCCCATGTCTTCCCATCGAGTAGCAAACAAGCCAACCCCAATTTGATTTTGCTTTACCTTGTCATCCATGCTTCCTAAATCGCTTATTACAGCTTTGAACACATCAGCGGCGGTTGCTTTACCATCATTAAAAGATTGCCAAACTGCTTGTGTTTCTTCGGAAAGCCCGGCAAACGCTTCTGCTGTACCTTTTGATCCGTCTTGCACTTTCTTTCCAAATTCAGCTACAGTATCGTTAATATAATCTAAATTGTAAGCTCCATCACGAGTTCCGTTTGCAAGTATTGTAAACATTTCTTCCGCCGAAAACCCCGCTTGCTTGAATAACGGTGCGTATTCGCTCAAGTTATCAAATAGTTCATCCGAATAATTTAGCCCCTCTTGTGCGCCTGCTGCTAATAAATCAAATGTTTCTTGTGTAGATAGACCAAATTGAGACATTAATTGACCAGCACCACGGGTTGCTTCACTTACATCGACATCGTATACCTTCGCTAATGTTAATACATCCTCTGATGCCATTTGCAATTCTTCATGTGGAACATCACGCATATTTTGATAGACTTTTATAAGTGCCTGGTCTACTTCCTCAAGGTTTTCCCCAAACCCCTTTTTCCAAGTGTCTACGGCTATCTTTTGAAGATTTTCAGCACCTTTTTCTGTTAAACCCAAACTTGATTGGATTTTCCGTTGAGAACTATCAAAATCCATCGCCGTTTCCATAGTAGACTTACCGAATTCAATAAGCTTTTCAGACATACCTTGTAGTACTTCACTAGCTTCCATAAGATTGTTTAAATCCATTTTCTTATTAAGCTGTTCCATACCGTCAGATGCTTGTTGTCCACCCCTACCAACACTCTCAAGTGAATTTTCAAATTGTCTTAGTGTCGTTTTTGCTTGATTTAACTTCGTTTCAAGCTGTTGAACTTCCACAGAGTTCTCACCATACACACGCTTAGCCGCACTTAGTTGTTGTTCCAAGTTATTAACGACTCTATCAGTTAGTTCCATTTGCTGACGTAATTGCATTTGCGCTAATTCTAGCTTTTGCGATTCACTAGCATTTGCACCTAATTCAGCATTTTGGAGTCTAAAAGAACTTGCTAAATTCTTTTGTTCAGCCTCTAACTTCTTAGAATTCTCTTGTAAATCAAGCAAATTCCCACGTGCTTCCCTAGCTTCAATCGCTTGATCTGAAAGACCTTCATTAACTCTTTTCATTGCATTATTAAGAGAAGTTTCAGCACGTTCCGCATCAAGCAATTTCCCATACATTTTATTAAGCTGCTCAGCTGTTGTATTTGTATCTCTAGACATCGCTTGATATTCGGATCTTAACATTTCCGTTCTCTTTTTAGCGGCTTCCATTTGTATTTCAAGTTTTTTCTTTTCAACAATAAGTTTATCTGTTGCTGTTGCATCTTGACCCATTGCGGCAATATGATTTTTATATTCTTTTGCCGCGTTATTCATAACCATGTTGATTTCTTTCAACGTCTGAGCGTATTGTACTTGACCATCCATTTTGAAATTAAGAACAACATTCCTTTGCTTATCTGCCATTTTCTCACCTCACTTTTTTAATAGAATGGTGTCTGATCTAGCGTATGGATTTGCTTTGGTTTGTCCTCATTCAATGCATCTGGATTATTGTATTTAAGATGCATAATGTACTGTTTCAAAAAATGATTAGGTGTGATTTTCCAAAAATCGTCCATGCTTAAACCAAGTAACGTATTACCAACATAAAAATAAAAATCCCAGTCCAATTCGGACTGAGACTCTTCATTTTTAGTCAGTATATTTTTTACTTTTTTTCCTGCTTCAACTTCTCCATATCAGAATGTTGGAAGTTTTGCCCGTTAAAAATTTGGAACACTACTTGGAAGATATCAGGTAGATCATAAAGTGGTATCGCATTTTTAACTTCAGTAGGTGTACATTCAGTACCTCCACTTCGCACCATTGCATAAATTAAAGAACGCATCAATTTAGCTTCTTTTTCACCCAAGGAGAAACTACCTTTTTCCAACGTTTCATTCATTTCTTTTTCAAACTCATGATATGACTTCCCATATGCTTCTTCCACATAAGGGAATGATTCGAACGTAAAAATAACAGGGATTTTAACACCTTGTATCTTAATTGTATTTACATTTATATTAACGTTAACTAAATCACTTAATCGTGCCATGTTATCACTCCTTATTTACCTGTCGTTCCGCCTAATGCTGCTAACTGAGATTCATCACAAATAACTTGTTTTATAAAATCTTCCACTGTTACACCTGCAGCGTTTGCTGCTCCTGTATCTAATTCAGCCATCGTATTATCATTGAATAACAATGGATCAGCTGTAATTTTGTATTCAATGTCATCCACTGTCATTTCTTCGTTTTGTGTTTTCAAAGATTCTTCAATTGGTTCAACAGTACATTTTGGATACCAACGCGCAAGTTTTGTTCCATCATTAAGCGGGAAAATCACACCAACTGCAAATACTGGATATGATGTTGGTTTTGCATTTTCAAATGAAACACCTTTTGTACGCTTTTTGTTAAACATTTTATCTTTAACCTCGCGGTTCAAGCCAGCAAGTTTAAATGCTAGTCCAAAAGCTGTATTCTTTGTTACATTGATAATTTTTTTGTTAGATGCCCACTTGGTAAAATTGTTTTTTGTTGATGAAATCCCTAACTCGGTAATGTTTGTTTGTGCATACACATCATCTTCATACTTCGGAAGCGCATCTACTGTGTCATCACCATTCATAAAACAAATGTATAAATCTTCAATACCAACTGTATATTGAATTTCCTTCTGTTGTTTTGGCATTTTTTAACCCTCCATTTTATCTATTATTCTTTCAGCCATGATATCGGCTATTTTGTCGCCTTCACCATCAAAAGTGTTTTGTACAAAGTGCAAACCTTTAACGCGTCCTCTACCATTCGCCTTTTTGTGACCATGTTCAGCTAAATACCAATACCAAGCCTTGTCCTCAAATTCCACAGAAACATGATCATTTTTCACAACGACTTTTAAACTATTTTTCAAATGTGTTTGTTTATTTTTATTCGAAAGCTTAATATGCTTTTTTAATTCATTTGCAAAAAATTTAGCTGCCTCTTCTAATACATTCATTTCCACTTGCTTATTAACTCTAAGCAATGTATTAATATCTTCTAAAGCTTCAGCAAAACCATTATTATTACTAGCCATTAATACACCTCACATACGTTATAAATTGTGTTATGGTGTCGTCATTCTCATCGTAAGGCATTCCATCAAACTGAGCATAAGAAACGCCAGCATCATTAAAAACAGCCTTTAATGGCTCGTAATCTTCCTCAGTTCCATCTGTAATAACCGCAATTTGATAGAGTGGCATATCATTTAAAACCTTATTAGAAGCTCTCTTATGCTGTTCATTCACAAATTCATACACAATGTAAGGATATTTTGCTGTGGTAGGTGCTTCATCACGGTAAACTTGCAAACCAGATTCTTTCATGATTGTCCGCAACTGTTGAAAATTAATTTGCATATGATAATGACACCTCCATCACACGATCATGCTCACGGACATAAATCCGTTCAATGTTGTAAATCTTATCAAGAATTTTAATTCGATACTCTTTTTGATTTTCTTCAATCGCTCGATCTATACGAACTTCAATTTTCTTTACAATTTCATTCGTATCTTTCGTTGTAAACTTGTCCATTGAAGTAACACCAATATTGTTGTAACGTATTTTTCTTTCAAATGGATAACCCATTACAACACGGTCTGTATTTGGATCAATCGTTTCACCAAGTTTTAATAAATCAGCTGCCCACTTAAGATTATTCGTCTGTCTCTTCAGCATCGTACACCTCCTGAATAAAGAACGGTGTCAGCGCATCAAGTGCCTGTTCTAATTCTTTTTCCGCCACACGATATTCATACATAATGCCAGCAACCATAATCACTAAGTATTCGGTCTGTGAGCTAGTCGCACCCTGAACATATTTTTGTGCTGCTGTTAAATAAAAAGAGAGCATGGAATCATCCATACCCTCTTCCCAATGAATATGACTCTTTAATTTCTCAATTAAATCATTCATACATTAAGCACCTGGTTTCTTTTCACCAATTTCATAGCGGTAAACGGCTGGTTCAAATGGTGAATAGATTAATTGACCATCTAATAAGTTGTAGATTTGGAAACCAACTTTATTCAAACCACTGAACTTCTCAAGTAATTTTTGTAATTCCATTGCTCCAATAACATCTTGAATATGGAATGCCTTGATATCACCAAAATAGAATACTGGTTTAGTTGGATCATTACCGTTTGCTGCATCCGTAAAATCTAAATTATGACCAAGTAATTTGTAACCAACACCATTTGGTGCTTCATAGAGTAATGGTTTACCTGTTGTATCAGTCATACCTTCTAATACGGTTAATGCTGCACGGTTTACAATCCACATAGATTTTTTCAATACTTCTGTAACTGGTTGTCCTTTTAATTTAACTAATTGTTGGTATAACTTTTGTGAGTAACCAGCTGCATTAATATCAATTACCTCTGATTCATAATATTTCACAGCTTTTTTAGCTAATGCGCCAGGATTTTCATTTCCAGTATCATTACCGTTAAACATATAGTTTGTTTCTTTACGCACATATGCTTTTTTCAGTTCATCAATTACAATTTGCTCAATTGGAGCACCTGTCATTTTTAATAATTTCTTCGTTACAGTTGCAAGTGCATCAAATTCTGCTGGACTTAACAGAATTTCATCAAATTCAATTCCTGTTTCCACGATTTCATCATTAGCCCCACGTTCTTTTTTACGTACATTTGCATCCGCCTTTTTAACTAAAACAGGATATTTTACATTACCTGCAGTTTTAACAACTGTTCCATATTTACGTAATAAGTTTTCTTCCTGTGCATATGTGATAATTTCACTCGCAATGACTTCTGGAATTGTTACCGAGCCATTTCCGGCTTCAATACCAAGTGAACGAGCTTCAGCTTCAGTAATTTTACCCACTACAAAGTTAGCAAACGCTGAACGAATTTCTTTTTCTTTTGTTTTTGTAGATTTATGACTACGAGTTGAAAGACCTGTTGCAATTTGTGTCATTACTGCATTACGCTGTTCGGCTGAAAGACCTGATGAACGTCGACCTTCGCCACCCTCATCTCCTTCATCACCAGAACGACCTTCTCCGTTCCCTGTGCCAGTATCTCCTTCACCAGTAGATGAATCTCCACTGCCATCACCTTCTCCGGATCCGTCTCCACCTTCATTCATATTTGCTAAAGTATCTGCAATTTCTTGTAATTGGTCAGTGAGTTCCTGTACTTCTTGTTGTACAGTTGCTAAATCTTCAGCGCGGACTTCATTGTTTTCTAATTGTCCACGTAATTCTGTTAAACGTGCATTATTGCGTTGTTGTAAAGCTAATAATAATTTTTTATTCATTATCCAAGCACCTCTTTTATTTGATTTAAAATTTTAATTCGTTGTTCTACTTCTTTGTCGATTTCTTTACTTCGTAGTGATACCTCGGTATCCTCATAAGCTGGAATACTTACTACTGACACCTCGTACAATTCAACTTCCTGAATCGTTCTTAATGCGGGTTCAACATTGTAATCCCATTCTTCTTTAGTTGCATGAAATCCAAATGAGCACTGATTTATGTCTTTTCTTCGCATAGATTCAACTAAATCACGTGCAACCGATGTATTTGGCAAGTCAACTTCAAATTTCAAACCGCGTTCATCTTCAAATAACCGCAACGTTCCACTTTTAGTTCTGCCTAACACATTGTTCCAATCATGATTAAACAGAGCACGAATATCATTGTTTTCAGAGATTGCACGACTAAATGCACCTGGTGCAATTGTTTCTGTGAACCAGTCGCCAATGCTTGTTGGCGAATTAAAAACAGCTGCGTAACCACTAATCATATTACTTTCTGTATCAGTTGCATCACGCGTTTGAAGACCGGTGATTTCAAATGTCCTCATTTCCTTTTTGTTTGGCATTTCCATCACCTCCCTTCAAGCTATCGTCTGTAGCATTTTTCTCACCAATTTTCGATAAATCATTAGAAATATAGATTGCTTGTGATTCAGGTGTATTCTGTTTAGGGAACCCAAGCATTTCAGCAACATTGTCTGGACTTGTAATTCCTGTACGCACAATGTTGTAACCAATATTTGTCTTTGTACTGTAAGTAACAAAATCAAGAATGTTAATCTTAAATTTGATACGTTTGTCCGAATTTCGGCCGAAAAAAAGAAGACTCAAATGGTCTTCAAAATTTTTCATTATTGGACGTACAGCTTTGTTATGTAGATACATCATCGCTTTTTCTAAATCGGACTGGATTAGCTTTGTATATGTGTCCACATTTATGCCCAGGAACTTACCCAAATCCTTCTTGTATACATTTAGGTATGCTAGTGTCTTATCATCCTCTATAGGGCTTTTGAGCGTTTCAATCTCATAACCTTTACCCAGGGGAATCATTTTTACAGACCGCGATTCATCAATCGATTCTAATTGATCTAAAATAGCTTTAATTAACATAGACTGTGCGCCATTTTTAGGATTGATATGAGCATCCATTTTCAACATAAAGGCTAGTAAACCGCCTTTTTTATATTTATCAGTCAAAACTTTTTCAGCTGACATTACACCTTCAAGCGTATCTTTACCAAGCTGCATTAATCCAACGCCACGTAAGTGATCCGAACCAACGTTTTTCACATGACGAATCATGAATGACGGTATTTCTTCGCCACCAACTTTAAAATGTTCAATCAATCTATCATCCAATTCAGTATAAACGTTAGATGCTAGATGTAATTGATCTTTGTCCAGGACTGGAAAAACCTCACCTTGTAAAAGATAAGTGTTTGTCATTAACTTAATAAATTCAGATTGTGTAAGGTAGTTGTTAGGATTCTTCAAAACGTTAAGAGCCAAATCATTCTTAATTTCCTTGCCCTCTTTATCTTCTACAATAATTTCAGCTAACATCATTTGATTACTAATGTCCTGGAGCAATTCATAAACATCAGAAGACTCCAAAATGTTATCGTCCGTGACATAACGACCACCATACCGAATTGTATTTGAAAAAATATCTGCAAACCAACCGCGCTTCTCCATCTGCTTATACACGAAATTAGAAAACCGATCTCGTAAACCCAAATTCTCACCTTCTTTCTATCTATAAATTTCACTAATCAAGTCATCCATGCCCTCTTCTGTAATACTATCCATAACCATCATTGTTTCTTTATGAGCAACTAAAAAAGCAACAAATCCATCAATCTTCTTTTTGGACTGTCGCTTACTTGGGGCTTTCATTCCGTTAATATTTGTAACTACCACAACATTTAGAGCACAATATATAAACAATGGATTATCAGTAACTAAACGTTTTTCATAAATAAGTATTTCCGAATCATCAATCATTGCATTCATAACGTTTGGATACTGATTTACTGCAATACATTCAAGTCCAAGATTTTCTAACTTCTCAATCAGCTTTTGTGACATTGCTGGGTCATAATTTATTTGCTGAACATCGTATAAATCCATACATTCCACGATATATTCCATGACTTGATCCTGGTCTATCATTTTTCCATCACAAAAAGTGACAAACCCACGCTCTACCAAATCAGTGTACGGAACGTTATCTTCTTTTTCTCTAAACTCAATATTGTCATTTGGAATAAAGTACATCTGTTTTACTTTTAATATCGATGTGCCTTCATCATCCTGACTAGGGAAATTAAGTGATACACAAGTTAAATCCGTTGTTTTCGATAAATCCAGCCCAAGATAACAAACTTCACCTGTAAGATCACCTAGATCATCCACAAGAACATGTTGCACTTGATCTTGTTCGAAGTAATTATCTGCACCGTTTACGAAAACATTTAAGTGCTTTGACAAGAACTCGGCTTTTGAATGTGCAGACTGTTTCGCTTTCTTAAATTCAGTTTCAAGTTGCTCCATTGTGACAGAAACACCAATGTTCGGGTTAACCATTTCCCATACTTTACGGTCTTCCCAATCAAAATTTTTATTAGGTTCCCAAATCGCAACGAATAACGAATCATCATCATCATT
>NZ_JBITWA010000042.1:0-9117 GCF_044543425.1 Bacillus sp. NPDC077411
GGGATTCATTATCCTTTTGATGTTGCAATAGGGGCTTTAATAGGATGTGCTTCAGCGTTATTTTCGTATTGGTTAGTACCGAAATTTTCTTTTATCAAGCAATTGCTTACTCTATATGAAAGAGTAGAGAAACATGTTTTACCATCCAAAAACAAATCAAAGGGATTTTGAGTATACAAGTATAAAAGTTAGCGTGAAAGATACAGATGCTGACGACCTATATATGGAATGTATTCATGTTGCAGCTGTTGCTTCAACTATTGCTGAACAAATTAAAAAAAAGTAAGAAAGTGGAGTGCAATTTATCTAAGAATATATAATTTTTAACAAAAATTCATAATTATGTTATATAATGATGTTAACAAACCATATTTTAGGAATTACCCCGATTGTGTAGAATGTATATTTTGTTTTGCTGAGCTAAAATATTTAGCTAAAAGAACTTGTAGCGGGGCCTGCTACAAGTTCTTTTATTTTATTTGGAGAATTACTTTTCATTAAATGAAAATACGAAAAAAAAGGAGGGATTCCCTTTAAGGACAAAAAATGAGCTTATATTTGTTTATTTATTTTATGTTACAGTTCCATATGTTAGTCAATTACAACACTGTTAAGAAGGAGTATACATAATGAAACGTAAAATGTTAGCTTTAATAGTTCCAGTCATGTTATTATCAGCGGTAGGTTGTGTAAACAATCAGAAAGAAAAAGAAGAAATTAAAGTTTCAATAGAGCAAAATAAACCAGAAGACTACCCTAAAAACCTAAAATATCTAATGAAAGATTTTACAGACCAAGCTAGAGATATTGATAACCTTATCAATAGCAAGAAATCACAGTATAAAAAAGCAACTGAGTTTAGAGAGCTTTCTGAACCTTTCCTAGATACAGTAGACAAGGTAAAAAAATTAGAGTACGACCAAAAATACTTTCCTGTACACAATAAGGTAGATGAAGCAATGACATATGTAAAAGCAGGGGTAGACCATATGCAAACTGCTTTATCTATGGGAGACAAAGTAAGCGTAGAAATAGCAGTTGATGAACTAAAAACCGCTTCTAAGTTAATAGATGAAGGGCATAAGGAAATGAAAAAGATTAAGTAACAGATAAACAAACAAAGGGGTAGGTGAGTATGAAACGTAAAATGTTAGCTTTAGTTGTTCCAGTCATGTTATTGTCAGGAGTAGGTTGTTCAAACACATCTCTATCAATCTAAGATAAATTTATATCCATAATTCACAGAAAACGTTATTCCTTCTAATCTAGCTTGTTTAGAAAGAATAACGTTTTTTTGTACTTGGGGGGTAATAAAATTTCTTAAGTTGATGGGTATGGGGTCACCATGCCCATCAAGCTAACATTTTGAAGTGCCCCCAAAACGAAAATTTCATCTTTTCATAGGTGTCCATGAGAATTTAGTTCATTTTTTTCGTTTTGGGGAACATTTAATTTCTTAAGTTGATGGCAATGTGTCATTGCCTCTATATGTTAAAATAAAATTAATTTAAATTAATTAAGAAAGCAGGAGTGAATATGGCATATTGCAAAGTTCGTCAAGCTAATATCTATTATGAAGATATAGGGGATGGTATACCAATCGTGATGATACATGGCTATTCTTATGATCATCGATTAATGAGTGGTTGTATGGAACCTATATTTACTGAAAGAGATAAATGGCGACGTATTTATATTGACCTTCCTGGAATGGGATTAACAAAAAAATATAACGAAATAAATTGCTCTGATGAAATGTTGAATGCTGTTTTAGATTTTATTCAAGCTGTTCTTCCTAATCAAGAATACTTAATCGCTGGGGAATCCTATGGTGGCTATTTAGCTAGAGGAATTATTGAAAAGCAAAAAGAAAGAATACTCGGAGCGGCTTTTATCTGTCCTGTTATTATTCCTCTAAATGAGAATAGAAAAGTTGAGAAACATATAATTTTGAAAACAGATAATGAATTTATTGGAAGTTTATCGAAAGAGGACCTGGAGGATTTTAGCACTAACCATGTTGTACTTGATGAGTACAATTGGCTACGATACAAAAATGAAATCCTTGCAGGTTGTAAAGTTGCAAATGAAGAATTTTTAAATAAGGTTAAGAATAACTTTGAATTTTCATTCAAAGTAGATCAGTCTGATTTTGATAAACCAAGTGTATTTCTTTTAGGAAGACAAGACTCTTCTGTTGGATATAAAGATACACTCAACATTATAAACAAATATTCAAGGGGAACATTCGCTGTGTTGGATACAGCTGGTCACGATTTACAAATAGAACAACCACAAATTTTTAACACTCTAATAAACGAATGGTTGGATAGAGTTGAAGAAACTTATATTTAACTATGGGGTCCCGCTACATCACTATCAATCTAAGATTTTGCACTATCCATAAAACAAAAAAGACGTTATCCTTTCTGTAGAATTATAGGAAAGGATGGCGTTTTTTATGAATCTTTCGATTCTTGATGAACTTCAACCGATTGCTGAAGAATTACAACGACATATGTCTCCTCATGTTTTAGAACACCTAGCTAAAGAAAAAGGATTCGTTCAACGAAAGAGTTAAGTGAATACAAATCCATCTATATGATAAAGAACTATTATCTATTGTTTTATGAAGGACTACAGAAGGGCATCCATGAATTATTAAAAGTTTTATTGCGTTTGTTTTACCTGTTAGAAAAAACGGACGAAAATCTCACCGTTACGAAAAGAAAACAGTCTTTGATATCTTAGGATTTGTGTATGATTGTACGTTGTCACAAAGTTTCCAAGTTGCATAATATTTTTAAAAATACCTATTTAATAGGTTTATTTGTTATGCACATCTTTAATGTAGTCGTAGAAATTTCAAAAAAGCACATTCACATATACTCTCCTGGCACCCTTAGCTTGATGGCGATGTGATGCTACCCCATATAGTATTGTTTTTTTCAGGGGATGGACAAAAACATCCAATTATCAATGTTAACGACATTTTGTTCGGGATAGTATGAATAAGGATATACATTAGATCAGATACTAATAGTAAAACGTTCTAGGAAGAATAAAAAGGTATGAAAAAAATACTTTTTACTTTTATAATATGCGTGCTGTTATTTTTGAATAAATCCCCTATAAATGTCCATGCCCACAATATTGAAGTGAGCAAAGAAAATTTTACAATAAATCAGCTGAATGGAAAAACCAATTTTAATTTATTAATTCCAAGTAAGGTATCAAACAAGTGGGTTGTAGAGCTAAAATATCCAGAAAAAATTTATCAACATATGGACAAAATACAGATACATTACTTTGATGAAACAAGATCGCAATTGAAACTTGCGGTAATAGAAAAAAAAGAAAAAGAAGATTTTGCTGAATTAGAGGATTATGGAATTAATGTAAAAATAAAAGATAAGATAGCTGTATTTCATCCATTAACACCTACTAAAAGAATAAAGGATGTACAAGGTGGTACTTTAAGTTGGATACAAAATGGTACTTTAATTACATTGTTTAGTTCCCGAATATCTAAAGAAGAGTTAATTAAGATCGCTGAGTCCATGAAAGAAGCTTAAAAAGTAAATAAAAAATTTATAAACATATAGAATAAGATATAAGTTTTACAAAAGATACAAAATGTTAAACCCATAAAACCCATAAAACCCATTGATATCGGTACGTGTGCACGATATCAATGGGTTATTATTTGGACATTTAACAGTGTGTTTTACAAATTATAAAAAGATGTAAACTTAGTTTTACTTTTTAGGGGCATGGGCGGTACCCCCATAGCCATCAAGCTAATATTTTGAGATATCCCCAAAACGAAAATTTTACCTTTCCATAGTTATCCATAAGGATTCAGCTCAACTTCTTAGGGAACAATGAATTTCTTAGCTTGATGGCGTTGGAGTGGTACCCTTTAATGAAAAGAGAAGTTAAGAAGACTAATGATTTAAAGACTTGATTCATTTCAATATTCATAAAATCTACTTAATTAAGAAAAAGGTATATAATAAGGGGAACTTGAATTTTTAACAGGGATGGCTGAAAAAAATAAATTTTTACGATACTAAATATATTTCCTTTAACAGCTATCCCTATTATATTTAAAATCTAATTATAAATCCTTTTTTGCATATATTTTGAGAGATATCATCATTGATATAAAACTAATAACTATTGAAATAAAACAAGGCATCCATGCTAGAACAATTGATGGAAATGGAAAGGTAATTGTAAAATCAAAGTGTCCCTTTATAAGAGTAGGAGCGACAAAAGGTATTAAAAAGACAGTAAAAATTGTTATAATTTTTGTTTTGTCATAACCGAATTTAAATTGAGCAGGGAGTAGTATACCAAATAAAATACTAACAATTAGAAATGTTATTCCAAGAGCGTTTATGCTGAGTTTTTCTATACCCGATGGTATGATAATTGGCGTAATAATACGAATGATGGAGACACAAATGAAAATTACAAAAAGAAAGAGATATTTTGCTTTTACAAATGCATTTCGTGTGTATGGAGTTGCACAAAGTAAAGTCGCCCCCTTGTACTGATCCTCAAATTTGGATATCGTACCAAATAAAATTTGCTCCATCAAAATCACTGTTAAAAGAAAGCCAACAAGACCGCCATCGTTTAATTGTAGTTGTGTAGAAACATAAATAGGAGCGATAGCTGCAAAAACAAGTAAAATTAAGAAATGTTTTTTGACTAGCATAAAGTCTTTCATTACAAGGTTAATTAACATGATTATTACCTCCGATGTATGAAAGCATAATATCCTCTATAGTCGGCCTTTCCACCAATACATCAGGCATGAGTCGACGAACATCATCTTTTTTATGAGTAATCCCCTCAAATCCGTATTGAGATTGATGCAAATTTAAAAAAAGTGGTTTGGTTTGTTCATTAATTAATTGATTGTCTCCTTTTACCAATGCGTGTGTGTCCACTAATATATCTTTTTCCTCATTAACTAAAATTTTTCCATCATCGATTAAAATAATCATATCTGCAATTTTATCTAAATCAGAGGTAATATGAGTGGAAAAAAAGACACTTTTACCTGGTTCCTTCATAAAATCCAGAAGAATATTCATCAATTCACTCCTTACTAATGGGTCCAAACCACTTGTTGGTTCATCCATTATCAATAGGTCTGCATGGTGGGATAGCGCCAAAGCAACCGCGAATTTCATCCGCATACCTTTGGATAGAGTAGAAATTTTTTGTCCTAGATTTAAATTAAATTGTTTAATGTAAGATAAGAAGACCGCTTCATCCCAGTCAGTATAAGAAGGGGCAATCACATTTTTCGTTTCTTTTAATGTTAATTCATCATAGAAATATCCTTCATCTAGCACAATGCCAATTTTGTTTTTAGATTTCCTTTCATTTTTATCCATATCTTTTCCTAAAAAATTAATTTTTCCAGAATCTTTTAAAATGAGGCCAAGGATTGCTTTAATTGTAGTAGTTTTCCCGGAACCATTAGTACCAATAAAGCCTGTTATACAGTCTTTTTTAAGTGAAAAAGTAACATCTTTTAATGAAAACCTGTCGTAAGTTTTATTTAGTTTATTCACTTCTAACACAGCATTCATTTGCCATTCTCCTCCTCTAAAATTAAGTCCATCATCAAATGAAGATCATCCGCATGAATTCCTATACTTCGAGCCATCTGACAGACTTCTGCAAGTTTGACTTCTACCATGTGGCGCTTGGATTCCATTAATAACTCTAGGTTTGTGGGAGCTACATAGGTTCCTTTGCCAACCCTAGTAATAATAAATCCTTCTGTTTCTAGTTCTGCATAGACTCTTTTTGTGGTAAGTACACTTACATGTAAGTCGTTGGCTAATAAACGGATTGATGGTAACTGTTCGCCTTCTTTCAACTCATTGTTAAATATTGATTCTTTAATCTGTTCCTTTATCTGCTGATATAAAGGCTGATTTGATACATTACTTAAGATTATTTTCATTAAACAACCTCACTATCGATAAGTGTTATGGTATATGATACACAATATACACACCATATACAGCTAATATTATAAATTATAAAAATTAGATTAACAAGATATATTGTTACAAAAATTACCTAAATGTTAATTTTAGGGAAAATCTTAACAAAGGTCTTATAGGAGGCCCTTCACATCACTATCAAGCACAGGCAAATTTATATCCATAAAACGAAAAAAACGCTATTCTTTTTGTAGAAATATACAGAAAGGATGGCGTTTTGAGTATGGATTTATCGATTTCTGATGAACTACAATTATTTTCTCAAGAATTACAACAACATATGTCACCACATGCATTGGAACAGTTAGCTAGAGAAATAGGATTTGTTCAACGAAAAAGTAAATACCGCGCACAAGATTTAGTGGCTCTATGTATTTGGTTAAGTCAAAATGCTGGCGTGAAAATTCAACTAGAATATGATTTACTAAGTGGTCAGTTTCTAAATGTTCATGTAGGATCAGGAAAGCACAATGATAAAACGTATAGTTCTACTTGTTTAACATCTCTTCAACCGAACGATGTATGTATACGTGATTTAGGATACTTCGACTTAAAAGACTTACATACTATAGAAGAGTGTAATGCTTATTTTATTTCAAGATTAAAGCTCAATACACGTATATATCAGAAAAATAAAGAGCCTGAATACTTTCAAAATGGAACAATAAAAAAGCACTCTGAGTACATCCAGTTAGATATGGAGCAATTCATTGACCAATTACAGTCAGGTGAAACATATGAAATTCCTGAGATTTATATTGGGATGTATCAAAAGCTTCCTGCAAGACTAATTCTGTACAAATTAACTGAAACACAAATGAAACGTAGACAAAAGGATTTAGCACTTAAAGAACACAAGAAGCAAATTATCTATAAAGAACGCAGTAAGCGGCTTAGTGCAATTAACTTTTACATTACAAATATTCCTTTGGAATATCTACCAAAGGAACAAGTATATGATTTTTACTCCTTACGATGGCAAATTGAACTTATTTTTAAAACATGGAAATCATTTTTTCGCATTCATCACTGTAATTCTGTAAAATTAGAACGACTAGAATGTCATTTATATGGACAATTAATTAGCATCCTTCTTTGTTCCTCCACCATGTTTCAAATGCGCCAATTACTCCTCATCAAGAAGAAACGAGAATTAAGCGAATATAAAGCGATTTATATCATAAAAGATTACTTTCCACTTATTTATCAATCTCTACAAAAAGACATCCAAGAATTAACAAAGATACTGTTTCGTCTGTTCAATCTCTTACAGAAAAACGGACGAAAATCCCATAGGTATGAGAAGAAAACAGTCTTTGATATCTTAGGCGTCGTATACAATTTTTCTATGTCTCACAATCATGTAGCGTAATCTAAAAATTTGAAACCCGATAGGGTTTATTTCGTATGCAAATCTTTAAAGAACTTACACTGGATCTTTAGAAAGAAGAAAAATCTCACGTGAAATTAAATTTATATAAGCTTAGCTTGATGGGCATGGGGCCCCGCCAACCAAATGACATAAAACCCACGATAATACATTTTTGGAATTTATAGGAGGTTCAGCCAAGATACGCGTAAAACTAGGTCATAATTTTAAAGTTCAAGATTTATAGAATATTATTCGAACATTTTGTGAAAAACAACAAAAAACACCACAAACTACTAGGAGTAGGTATTAATTTCCTGGTGTCCGTTCGAAACGCTATGTTACACTAAGGGAGCTTTAACGGTCCATTCTAAAAACAGTAATGAAATGGGGTATTTACTTGAACTTTCCACAGTTAAAAATCGGTCATATGATGCCAAAGGTTCCAATTATGCAGGGAGGTATGGGCGTAGGTATTTCATTAAGCAAACTTGCATCTGCTGTTGCAAATGCTGGAGGAATTGGAATTATATCAGGAACTGGAATTTCCATCGACGAAATGAGACTACATATAAGGACGGCGAAGGAAAAGGTACAGAATGCCGGCTATATTGGAGTAAACGTTCTTTTCGCGATGAATGATTTTGCTGAAAAAATGAAAGCTGCCATTGAAGAAAAAGTTGATTTCATCATATCAGGTGCTGGGATTTCAAGAGATATGTATACTTGGGGCAAAAAGGCCGGTATACCAGTTATTTCAATTGTTTCTTCAGCGAAGCTTGCTAAATTATCTGAACGCCTGGGTGCAGCTGCAGTTGTTGTAGAAGGTCATGAAGCCGGGGGACACCTCGGAACCGAAAGACCTTTATTCGATATATTACCTGAAGTAGTTGCAGCGGTTAAAATTCCCGTAATTGCTGCTGGAGGAATTATGACTGGAAAAGATCTTGCTCGTGCCTTAAGTATGGGGGCCTCTGGAGTACAAATGGGGACGAGATTTGTTGCAAGTGATGAGTGTGACGCACCCTTATCATTTAAAGAAAAATATGTACATGCTCGAACGAAAGATACTATGCTGCTGAAAACAACTGTAGGTCTTCAAGGTCGTGCAATTAAGAATAATTTCACTGAACTGATAGCTGATGATAAAAAGATAAAAATAAAGAAGTGCATTAATTGCCTAAAAAATTGTTCTTATCGTTTTTGTACGCTAGATTCTTTGATAACATCAATGGATGGTGATTGTGAGAATGGTCTTGTTTTTGCTGGAGCAAGAGTGCATGAAATTAAGGAAATACTACCAGTCAAAACAATTATCAATAATATCATGACAGAATATAAAGCCTGTATTTAAGTAAGAATTAACTTCGAACCTCTTATATTCATCTGAAGAAGATATGGATACTGAATGATTCTATGATATTTTGTCTTATCCCCCCTTTTCGGGGGGATGGGCAAAAACACCTGGTATAAATTTAAGCAATCAACTACTTTAGAATCATTACGACCACTCCGGAAGTAAAATACCAAAACCGAAATTCTTTAACGTGGGAAAATCGTCTTTTTGTTCTCCAAAAAATGTCTTAGCGTGGGTTTTATGTCATTTGGTTGGCTGCACCCCATCGCTATCAAGCTAACAAAACAAAATTCCCCCTAAAATGAAAAAATACGCTATTCTTTCTGTAGAATCATAGGAAAGGATGGCGTTTTTGT
>NZ_JBITWA010000043.1:0-8873 GCF_044543425.1 Bacillus sp. NPDC077411
TCTACCCAACCTTTTACTGTATCTACTGCCTCACGAATAGGACTTACAATTGCTTCTTTGGCTGCATTAAATTTTTCACTAGCTGCATTTTTAATAGAATTGAATTTTTCTACTGCAGTGTTATACATGGATGAAAATTTTTCAACGACTGAATTATACGCTGATGCAATCGGGTCAATAATATGCTGCTTCACTGAATTCCAAGCTGATAATGTCATAGATTTTAGAAAATCCCATTTTTGAAGTATCCAATTTGCTAAATCACCAAGTTTTCCGACAACCCAATTCCATGCTTCTTGAACGGGTTGAATAATGTATTGCTTAAATAAATTCCAAGCTGCTAATGTAATAGACTGGATCCATACCCATTTTTCAGAAATCCAGTTTGCTAAATCACCAATTTTCCCAACGACCCAATTATAAGCTTCCACAATTGGATCAATAATATATTTACTTATTAAAGCCCATGCAATTTGCGTACCAGCTTGAATAAGTAACCAACCTGCCTGTAGAACAGTTGAAATCAAAGAAATAATAGGATCTAAGACTGTAAGAATGGTATTCCAAGTATCAGACCAGGCTTGTGCCAGTTGACCCCACAATTGTGATGCCGTTTCGATAAGATTCGACCACAAGGACGATGCTGTTTCGACTATTCCGGACCATAAATCACTAAAAAACTGACCGATTGGATCAAAAAATGAATGACACATTTCTAAGAAAGAAGACCAAGCATTTGAAAAATACTCAACTGTAGAAGACCATCCATCACTGCAAGCTTGAACTAAATTCCCCCACAATTCACCAAACCAATCTTTAAATTGAGACCATTTTTCAGAAAGCCAGTCGGTTATCGCACCCCAGTTTTTTATAACGGCAATAACACCCGCTATTACTGCAGCTATTCCAGCAATAACAAGAATAACGGTTCCTAATGTAGATCCTAATACTAAACAAGATATAACTACAGCCGCAATAATAGGTGCTAATGTACCTACAACTGCGACTAATCCTCCAAAAATAAGAATAAAATTTTGAATCGGGTCAGGTAGCTTTGTAAATCCATCAACTAAAGTTTTAATCCCTTTAACAACCGGAGGTAGCACATCTTTTGCTAATTCAGCAAGTTTCTTTCCAAGTGGTTCAAATGCCGCCTTAGTTTCTCTTAATGCTTTCTGAAACTGCTGTCCGAAAGATTCTTCCTGAAGCTTTTTCATTTCATCCATACTACCTTTTACTTCACCGAGACCACCATAGACATCATTAAGACTAAGAACCGCTTCAGCACCCATGTCTTCCCATTTTGTACCGAAAAGAGAAACACCAATCTGATTCGCTTTTACCTTGTCATCCATACCACGTAAATCATTTAATACAGCATTAAATACATCGGCTGATGTTGCTTTACCATGATTAAATGAGTCCCATACTTTTTGAGTCCCATCAGAAAGTTGTCCAAATCCCTCAGAAACTCCTTTAGATCCATCTTGGACACGAATTCCAAACTCTTTTACAAGATCATTGATATAGTCAAGGTTATATGAGCCACTTGCCGTTCCGTTCGCTAGAATAGTGAACATCTCATCTGCTGAGAATCCTGCCTGTTTGAAAAGCGGGGCATACTCTGATAGATTGTCGAATAACTCATCTGAGTAGTTCAAACCACTTTGAGCACCAGCCGCTAACAAATCAAATGTTTCTTGTGTAGATAGACCAAATTGACTCATTAACTGTCCAGCACCACGAGTTGCTTCATTTAAATCCACATCATAGGTTTTAGCCAGTGTTAGAACATCTTCTGATGCCATTTGTAGTTCTTCTTTTGGCACATCTTTCATATTTTGAAAGGCTTTTATTACCGCCTGGTCAACTTCTTCGAGATTTTCCCCAAAACCATTTTTCCAAGTATCCACGGCTATCTTTTGAAGGTTTTCAGCACCTTCCGCTGTTATGCCTAAAGAAGATTGGATTTTTCTTTGAGAACCATCAAAGTCCATTGCTGTTTCTATAGTAGACTTACCAAATTCAATAATTTTCTCTGACATTCCTTGCAGCGCTTCACTAGCTTCCATTAGATTATGTAAATCTAACTTCTTGCCAATTTGCTCCATACCATCTGCGGCTTGATTTCCACTTTTACCAACACTCTCAAGTGAATTTTCAAATTGTTTCAGTGTCGTTTTTGCTTGATTTAACTTCGCTTCAAGCTGTTGTACTTCTGTAGAATTCTCACCATATACACGCTTTGCTGCACTTAATTGTTGTTCTAAATTGTGGACGACTCTATCGGTCATTTCCATTTGCTGACGTAATTGTCTCTGTGCTAACTCTAATTTTTGTGATTCACTAGCATTTGCACCTAATTCAGCGTTTTGAAGCCTGAATGAGCTCGCCAGGTTCTTTTGTTCCGCTTCAAGTAGTTTCGTATTAGATTGCAATTTATCTAAGTCATCTCGTGCTTTCCTTGCTTCTTGTGCTTCTTCTGAAAGACCTTCGTTGACTCGTTTCATCGCCTGTGCAAGTGATGTTTCAGCACGTTCTGCATCAAGTAATTTCCCATACATTTTATTAAGCTGTTCAGCTGTTGTATTGGTATCTTTCGACATCGCTTGATATTCGGCCCTTAACATTTCAGTTCTTTTCTTTGCTGCTTCCATTTGTATTTCAAGTTTTTTCTTTTCAACAACAAGTTTATCTGTCGCTGTTGCATCTTGTCCCATTGCGGCAATATGGTTCTTATATTCTTTGGCCGCGTTATTCATAACCATATTGATTTCTTTCAGTGTTTGCGCATACTGAACTTGTCCATCCATTTTAAAGTTGAGAACAACGCTCCTTTGCTTGTCTGCCATTATCTCACCTCACTTTTTAATAAAATGGCGTCTGATCTAGCGTGTGGATTTGCTTTGGTTTCTCTTCAATTAATGCATCTGGATTGGTGTATCGAAGATGCATGATGAATTGTTTTAAAAAATGTGCCGGTGTGATTTTCCAAAAATCGTCCATACTTAAACCAAGTAACGTATTACCAACATAAAAATAAAAATCCCAGTCCAATTCGGACTGAGACTCTTCGTTTTTAGTTAGTATATTTTTTACTTTTTTTCCTGCTTCAACTTCTCCATATCAGAATGTTGGAAGTTTTGCCCGTTAAAAATTTGGAACACTACTTGGAAAATATCAGGTAAATCATAAAGAGGTATTGCATTTTTAATTTCAGTTGGCGTACACTCTGTACCTCCACTTCGAATCATTGCATAAATCAATGAACGCATCAATTTAGCTTCATTTTCTCCTAAACTAAATTGTCCTTTTCCCATCATTTCATTCATTTCTTTTTCAAACTCATGATATTCTTTCCCGTAGGATTCTTCTACATAAGGGAATGACTCGAATGTAAAAATAACAGGGATTTCTACACCTTGTATCTTAATTGTATTTACATTTATATTAACGTTAACTAAATCACTAAGCTTTGCCATATTACCACTCCTTATTGTCCTGTAGTTCCACCTAATGTTGCTAATTGTGATTCATCACAAATAACTTGTTTTAAGAAGTCTTCTAATTTAATACCTGCCGCACTTGCAGATCCAGTATCTAATTCAGTCATTGTGTTGTCGTTAAATAATAACGGATCCGCGGTAATTTTGTATTCAATGTCATCCACTGTCATTTCTTCATTTTGAGTTTTGAAAGACTCTTCTACTGGTTGCACCGTACACTTAGGATACCAACGTAAAATTTTTGTCCCGTCATTAAGTGGGAAAACCACACCAACCGCAAATTTTGGGTATGATTTTGGTTTTGCATTTTCAAACGAAACGCCTTTCGTACGCTTTTTACTAAACATTTTATCTTTCACTTCACGATCTAAACCAGCAAGCTTTAATCCTAATTCAAACGATGTATTTTTCGTGATGTTAATAATCTTTTTATTCGATGCCCATTTTGTGAAGTTATTTGTTTTGGATGAAATGGATAACTCAGTAATATTTGTTTGTCCGTAAACAATATCTTCATACTTTGGAAGCGCCCCTACTGTTTCGTCACCATCCATAAAACAAAGATATAAATCTTCAATACCAACTGCATATTGAATCTCTTTTTGTTGTTTTGTCATTTCTATCATCCTTCCATTTTATCTATTATTCTTTCAGCCATAATGTCTGCTATTTTGTCACCTTCACCATCAAAAGTGTTTTGTACAAAGTGCAAACCTTTAACGCGTCCTCTACCATTTGCCTTTTTATGACCATGTTCAGCCAAATACCAATACCAAGCCTTGTCCTCAAATTCCACAGAAACATGATTATTTTTTACGACGACTTTTAAACTATTTTTCAAATGTGTTTGTTTATTTTTATTCGAAAGCTTAATATACTTTTTTAATTCATTTGCAAAATATTTAGCTGCTTCTTCTAATACATCCATTTCCACTTGCTTATTAACCCGTAACAACGTATTAATATCTTCCAAGGCTTCTGCAAAACCGTTATTATTACTAGCCATTAATACACCTCACGTACGTTATAAACTGTGTTATGGTGTCGTCATTCTCAGCGTAAGGCATTCCATCAAACTGAGCATAAGAAACGCCAGCATCATTAAAAACAGCTTTTAATGGCTCGTAATCTTCCTCAGTTCCATCTGTAATAACCGCAATTTGATAGAGTGGCATATCATTCAAAACTTTATTAGAAGCCCTCTTATGTTGTTCATTCACAAATTCATACACAATATAGGGGTAATCTGAACCTGTAGGAGCACTATCACGAGAAACCGGAATACCAGATTTCTTCATAAGGGTTCGTAACTGTTCAAAATTAATTTGCATAAGACAGTGACACCTCCATTACACGATCATGCTCACGGACATAAATCCGTTCAATGTTGTAAATCTTATCAAGAATCTTAATTCGATAATCTTTTTGATTTTCTTCAATCGCTCGATCTATACGAACTTCAATTTTCTTTACAATTTCATTTGTATCTTTTGTTGTAAACTTGTCCATTGAAGTAACGCCAATATTGTTGTAACGTATTTTTCTTTCAAATGGATATCCCATGACAACACGGTCTGTTTTTGGATCAACTGTTTCTCCTAGCTTTAATAAATCCGCTGCCCATCTCAGATTATTCGTCTGTCTCTTCGGCATCGTACACCTCCTGGATAAAGAACGGTGTCAGCGCATCAAGTGCTTGTTCTAATTCTTTTTCGGCCACACGATATTCATAGAAAATACCTGCGCACATAATAATCAGGTATTCAACTTCTCTTCCACATGCTTTTTTTACATAGCGTTGACCTTGCTGTAAATAAAAAGGGAGCATGGAATCATCCATACCCTCTTCCCAATGAATATGACCCTTTAATTTCTCAATTAAATCACTCATACTGGTTTCTTTTCACCAACTTCATATCGATAAACAGCTGGTTCAAATGGTGAATAGATTAATTGTCCATCTAATAAGTTATAGATTTGGAAACCAACTTTATTTGTGCCACTAAACTTCTCAATTAATTTTTGTAATTCCATTGCTCCAATAACATCTTGAATGTGGAATGCTTTAAAATCACCAAAATAGAATACTGGTTTAGTTGGATCAGAACCATTTGCTGAATCAGTAAAATCTAACTTATGTCCAAGTAACGTATAACCTACACCATCTTTTGCTTCATGTAATAATGGACGACCTGTTGTATCAGTCATATCTTCTAAAACTGTTAATGCTGCACGGTTAACAATCCACATTGATTTTTTCAACACTTCAGTAACAGGTTGACCTTTTAATTTAACCAATTGTGAATATAATTTTTGAGAATACCCAGCAACATTAATATCAATTGGAGTTGACTCATAGTATTTAACAGCTTTCTTTGCTAATGCACCAGGATTTTCATTGCCAACATCAGTACCATTGAACATATAGTTCGTTTCTTTACGTACGTATGCCTTTTTAAGCTCATCAATTACAATTTGCTCAATTGGCGCACCTGTCATTTTAAGTAATTTCTTTGTTACGGTTGCAAGTGCATCAAACTCAGCTGGACTTAATAAAATTTCAGCAAATTCAATTGCTGTTTCTTTAATTTCGTCACCATCACCACGCTCTTTTTTACGTACGTTTGCATCCGCTTTTTTCACAAGAACAGGATATTTCACATCACCTGCAGTTCTATGAGTAGAACCGTATTTACGTAGTAAGTTTTCTTCTTGCGCATAAGTGATAATTTCACTTACAATGACCTCTGGAATTGTTACTGAGCCATTTCCGGCTTCAATACCAAGTGAACGAGCTTCAGCTTCTGTAATTTTACCTACTACAAAGTTAGCAAACGCTGAACGAATTTCTTTTTCTTTTGTTTTTGTAGATTTATGACCACGAGTAGAAAGACCAGTTGCAATAGCTGTCATAATTCCATCGCGCTGTTCAGCTGAAAGACCTGATGAACGTTGACCTTCTCCATCATCGCCTTCATCATCAGAACGACCTTCACTATTTCCTGTACCTGTATCTCCTTCACCGGTAGATGAATCTCCGCTGCCGTCACCTTCTCCAGATCCGTCTCCGCCATCCATATTTGCTAAAGTATCAGCAATTTCTTGCAACTGCTCAGTGAGATCCTGTACTTCTTGTTGTACAGTTGCTAAATCTTCAGCACGAACCTCATTATTTTCTAATTGTCCACGTAACTCTGTTAAACGGGCATTATTTCGTTGTTGTAAAGCTAATAATAATTTTTTATTCATTATCCAAGCACCTCTTTTATTTGATTTAATATTTTAATACGTTGTTCTACTTCTTTATCAATCTCTTTACTTCGTAGTGATACCTCTGTATCTTCATAAGCTGGAATACTTACTACTGATACCTCATACAATTCAACTTCTTGAATCGTTCTTAATGCTGGTTCGACATTGTAATCCCACTCTTCTTTAGTTGCATGAAATCCAAATGAACATTGATTTATGTCTTTTCGTCTCATAGATTCTACTAAGTCGCGTGCAACTGACGTATTTGGTAAATCAACTTCGAATTTCAGACCACGTTCATCCTCAAACAATCGCAATGTTCCACTTTTAGTTCTGCCTAACACATTGTTCCAATCATGATTAAACAGAGCGCGAATATCATTATTTTCAGAGATTGCACGACTAAATGCACCAGGTGCTATTGTTTCTGTGAACCAGTCACCAATACTTGTTGGCGAATTAAAAACAGCTGCATAACCACCAATCATATTACTTTCTGTATCAGTTGCATCACGCGTTTGAAGACCGGTGATGTCAAATGTCCTCATTTCCTTTTTGTTTGGCATTTCCATCACCTCCCTTCAAGCTATCATCAGTAGCATTTTTCTCACCAATTTTCGATAAATCATTAGAAATATAGATTGCTTGTGATTCAGGTGTATTTTGTTTAGGGAACCCAAGCATTTCAGCAACATTGTCTGGACTTGTAATTCCTGTACGCACAATGTTGTAACCGATATTTGTTTTTGTACTGTAAGTAACAAAATCAAGAATATTAATCTTAAATTTGATACGCTTATCCAAATTTCGACCGAAAAAAAGAAGACTCAAATGGTCTTCAAAATTCTTCATTATTGGTCGCACAGCTTTATTGTGTAAATACATCATCGCTTTTTCTAAATCAGACTTGATTAACGCGGTGTATGTGTCCACGTTTATGCCCAAATACTTACCCAAATCCTTTTTATATACATTTAGGTATGCTAGTGTCTTATCATCGTCTATCGGGCTCTCAAGCGTGTCTATCGTATATCCTTTTCCTAGTGGAATCATTTTAACACTTCGACTTTCGTCAATTGCTTCTAATTGATCTAAGATAGCCTTGATAAGTTTAGACTGCGCGCCATTTTGCGGATTAATATGCGCATCTAATTGTAATAGAAATGCTAGTAAGCCACCTTTTTTATATTTGTCTGTAAGGACTTTCTCAGCGCTCATAACACCTTCAAGTGTATCTTTACCTAGCTGCATTAATCCGACACCACGCAAGTGATCAGAACCAACATTTTTCACATGTCGAATCATTGATGATGGTATTTCATTTCCATTAATCTTAAAATGTTCAATCAACCTATCATCCAACTCGGTATACACATTTTGTGCTAGATGCAATTGATCCACATCAAGCACTGGAAATACTTCACCTTGTAGTAAGTAGGTATTCGTCATGAGTTTGATAAATTCAGATTGTGTTAAGTAGTTGTTTGGATTCTTTAATGTTTTTAACGCTGGATGATTTTTAATTTCTTTTCCATCTTTGTCTTCCACAACTATCTCAGCAAGCATCATTTGATTACTTATGTCCTGAATTAATTCATATACATCACTTGATTGTAAAATATTATCGTCAGTGACGTAACGACCACCATAACGAATCGTATTATTAAAAATATCCTCAAACCAGCCGCGCTTCTCCATCTGCTTGTACACAAAATTAGAAAACCGATCTCGTAAACTCAAATTCTCACCTTCTTTCTATCTATAAATTTCACTAATCAAGTCATCCATTCCCTCTTCTGTAATGCTATCCATAACCATCATAGTTTCTTTATGAGCAACTAAAAAAGCAACAAATCCATCAATTTTCTTTTTGGACTGTCGCTTGCTCGGGGCTTTCATTCCGTTAATATTTGTAACTACAACAACATTAAGAGCACAATATACAAACAATGGATTATCAGTAACTAAACGTTTTTCATAAATAAGTATTTCCGAATCATCAATCATTGCATTCATAACATTTGGATACTGATTTACTGCAATACATTCAAGTCCAAGATTTTCTAACTTCTCAATCAGCTTTTGTGACATTGCTGGGTCATAATTTATTTGCTG
>NZ_JBITWA010000044.1:0-8176 GCF_044543425.1 Bacillus sp. NPDC077411
AAACTCTCCAATAAAGTGTTTGTCTAGCATCATAAATAAAAATTGACGTTTCACGTTGTTTGTTTCGTTCAGTTTTCAAAGAACTTGTTTGCCGCTCAATCGGCGACTTCCTTATGTTAACATCTCAGTTATTCGATGTCAACTAAGTTTTTTATTTTGTTTGTCGCGTTTTTGATTTGTTTCATCAGCGACTCGTATAATATTACACCCTTATTTAATAAGAGTCAATGTCTTTTTTAAAAATATATTTATTTAGGAGGAGAATACCACACTCGCCATATTAATGAAGTATAAATCGGATTAACCTCCTAATTTGGGCATACTATCCTTGTCTCGTTGTTTCATAAAATTTCTCTTTATTTCGGCAAGTTAATTCTTTTTTCATATGCGACAAGAAAAAATCTCGCTTCATGCTCTAACTTCTTTGATAAAATTCATTTGGCAATAAGTCCAAAATACTAGAATGGATCCTTCTGTTATTGCAAAACGCAATATATACAGCTACTTCTGAATAAGCTTCAGCGAATGTTTACGGGTATTTCTCATCGCTTTTCTCACCTGTTACAATCAGCATAACCGTAATGATATGTTCTTCATTCATCGTAATATACTTTTCTTACAATGAGCGGAGTAGTTTTATAAGAAATGATTAGAAGTACTGAATTTGAAAGAAAGGAACACGCCTTTTTTGTTCAAAATTTTAGAATAATTCTAAATGTAACACCCTTATCATTATTATTAAAAACTTCAATTTTCCCATTATGCTTATTAACAATACTATTAGCAATGGTAAGACCCAAACCCAAGCCCCCCGTTTTTCGATTTCGCGATTTTTCTCCTCTGTATAAAGGAGAAAATATATATGGAATATCCTTATCTAAAATACCAGGACCGTTATCTGATATTGATAAACAAATATAATTTTCTACACTAATTTCTAAGTTCACCTGTATTTGTCCTTTAACAGGAGTATATTGTATTGCATTTGATAAAATATTATTAACTGCACGAGATAATAGATAATAATCTCCCTTGAAAATAATATCCCCACACGAAGTAAAAATTATTTCTTGTTCTTTTTTCACTAATTCTGGTTCAAACCCTTGAATTAATTCCTTCATAACAGCGGTGAAATTTAATTCTTCTAGATCCAAAGGCTTTTCTAAATAATTCACTTGGGTGAAAGAGTGCAAATCAGAAATTAATTCATTTAAAACATTTGCTTTCTCATAACTAATGTCTATATATTTCTTCCTTTTTTCAGGTGTATTTGCAATTCCTTTTTTTAACCCCTCTAAATATCCTCTTATTGAAAATAATGGAGTTCTTAAATCATGAATAATGGAAGAAAAAAACAATTTCCGTTCTTGTTCCATTTGTTCTTGTTTTTCCAAAGCTTCTTTCAAGCGACCTTGTAAAATTAAAAATGATTCTGATAAATTATTAATTTCTCTAATAGGAGTGTGCGGTAAAGTGAAATGATACTCTTTTCTAGCAATCGCCTTTACTACTTGTTGGAAATCAACAAGTGGTTCTAATGCTTTCTTTTTAACAAATCTATTACATAAGAGTAGCATAATTCCACTTAAAATAATCCAAATCCATAACCCTCCCCATTCATTAATAATATAATTCAAACGGCTCTGCTTCATCTTTGGAGCTAGACGATTATCTTGTATAAAAGCAATTCCTAATAACTCATCTCCATCATATACCCGATACTCTTGACCAGGAAAATCTGATTTTGGCTCATTAGTAGCATTCAGTTGCGAGCCAACTTGATACCCTGGGGACTTATAAACTATATTTGAAAACGTCGTCTCATTGTTTTTATTAATTAATTTAATATTTATCTTTAATTGCTTCGTTTTTTGATCAATATCTTGCTGCCAATTTACATCATTCCACTTATAGGCATTATCTAATATAGTATCTTTAATCCATGGTTCTAAACTTTCTAATTCAAAATAATAATGTTCTTTGGTATAATTTAAAACTAATTGAGTAATGCTGAAAGGAATTACTAAGAATACAAATATAAATATATATAACCAATGTTTGATGTTGAGTTGTATTTTATTCATTAGTCTCACCGAATTTATAACCAATTCCCCAAACAGTATAGATCTTTATTTGATTTGTTGATTTCTCAAGTTTCTCTCTTAATTTAGCAATATATACTCTTACCGCATGATTATCCCCTTGTTCATACCCCCACACTTTTTCTAGAATTTGTTCATATGTCATTACTTGATTAGGATTCACTAAAAACAATTTCATTATTTTAAATTCTTTTACTGTTAATAAAATCATTTCATTATTTATATAAACCTCTCTTCTATCTATATTCAGCCTAATATTCTTATAACAAATCTCATTTTCTATTTTATTATTTTGCTTTTCAAAGCTTTGATTTAGCCTACGTTCAATTGCTTTTATTCTTGCTATAATTTCCCCCGGTGTTGCACTTTTAACAATATAATCATCTGCCCCGATGTTTAAACCTCTGATTTTATCTACATCATTTTGTAATGCACTTAAAAAAATAATTGGCACATTACTTTCTGCACGAAATTTTTTACATATTGAAAAACCAGATTCATTGTTCATCATAATATCTAATAAAATCATATTAATATTTATTTTATCAAATATCCTTTTAGCATCTTCTCCATTTGTTGCTTTAAATACTCTATAACCTTCTACTTCCAGAAAGTCCTGTAACATTTCCATAATTTCTTCTTCATCATCTACAATAAGAATATTGTTAACCATCTTCTTCCTCCTGGATAGTACGATTTTCAAGTTATTGTATATTATACCTTATAATAACAACACTTTTTTATAATTGAATCAATTTCATAATCCTCAGCCCCTATGACTTCAACTAATTTGAATGACGAAAAAGTCGCTATTCCTTATCTAAAAGGTATAGCGACTTTTTCCGTTAACCATCCAGTATGACGTATTAGGTGTGGGTTATGATTACGAAGTCATTTATACACAAATTTACTGCACGAAAACAAAAACCATGATTACTTATAATAAACGCAATGTATGAGAGCTCCTTGGTTTTGATGAGAAATATCAAACACTGGAATACATACAACCAAATGAATGTAAAACATTTCCGTTAGCGACAGATTCTCTTCGCTAAACAATCTACAAGATCAAAATAGAGACAAATATTCGGAAATATAGTGCCTCATGTAGTGAGTCAGAGGTGTGGAAAAAACTTCACAATCAAAGAAGCGCTGTCGAACGAGTCTTTCAGTTAAAAAGAAGAAATTATTAATTATATGCAATTTTGATATAAATATAATAAAAATTCCATCGCACTATCTTTTGACATTTTTTTGATACTTTTTTGATAAGAATTCTATACGTTTTTTTTATATTAAATATAGAGCATTACTTATATGTTATAGAAAAAATTTTCTTTCTATAACTCACAAAATATAGGAGGTACTTTAATGACTAGCATATTAAAAGCACAGAATGTCTCTAAAATATATGGAGAAGAAGCTAATACATTTTACGCATTAAAAAACGTTTCATTAGAGGTCAAAACAGGTGAATTTTTAGCAATAATGGGGACTAGCGGTTCGGGAAAATCTACTTTATTAAATATCTTATCCGGCTTAGATCGACCATCTTCAGGAGAAGTACTTATAAATAATATTAAGATAAATAACCTACATGATAATGAATTAACCGAGATTAGAAGTAATCAAATAGGATTCATATTTCAACTTTTCAACTTAATACCAGTTTTAACTGCTATGGAGAATGTGACGCTCCCTTCTGAATTAGCTGGCCATAACATCGAGAAAATCAGACAAAAAGCATCAGAATTATTAGATCTAGTTGGTATAGGAAATTTAAAATCATCATATCCTTCTAAAATGTCCGGTGGTCAACAGCAGCGAGTTGCCATTGCAAGGGCTCTAGTCACACAACCTAAAATTATATTAGCAGATGAACCAACAGGAAGCTTAGATTCAAAAACAAGTAAGGAAATTTTGAATTTATTGCGAGAATTTTGTGAGAGCTTACAGCATTCTTTAGTTGTTGTCACTCATGATGCTATGGTGGCATCTTATTCTCATCGAGTGATTTTTCTAAAAGATGGCAAAATCCAAGATGAACTGATTCTAAAAAATTTAAATTTATCTCCCAAAGAAAACACTAGCTTAATAATAAATAAAATAGAGGAGAGCTCTATATGAAAGGATACTTTCTACTATCGATAAAATTCTTAAAGTCCCAAAAAAACAGAACTATTTTTTCTATAGTTGGTGTAACTATAGGAATAGCATTATTAATTTTTTCTAACATCTTAATATACACTGTTGAAAGGTCAAACGAAAAAACTATAAAAGAAAAATATGGGGACTACGACTTAATAATTGGCTATAAAGATTCTACCCAATTTCTTTCACAGGAAGATATAAACACTATTAATAATTCTAAAGAAGTTAAA
This sequence comes from Bacillus sp. NPDC077411, assembly GCF_044543425.1. Lineage (NCBI taxonomy): Bacteria > Bacillati > Bacillota > Bacilli > Caryophanales > Bacillaceae > Bacillus > Bacillus sp. NPDC077411. Next base: position 4,484 of record NZ_JBITWA010000044.1, read on the forward strand.
AACAGTACTCCACTTCTTTATCCGTACATCGGCGAACAACATCCATACAAAGAAATGGCCGCACAACCCATGTATGTGGGCATAAAAGATGACGAGTTAGCAAAACAACATATATTTGCAAAACTATCTTCTGGAAAATTACCTGGTCCAAATGAAATAGTCATCCCTTATAATACGGCGCATTCTAAAAATTTAAAAATAGGTTCTAAACTTGAACTTCCTTTTCCACCAAATAGTATAAAAGAGGTAACAGTATCGGGGATTATGGAGCAAAATCAATACCTTAATTCAGTTGTATTATTTAATTATAAATGGTTAGCAGATATGACCAACCAAAATGGACATACAACCACATTAATAATTAAATTAAATGATTTAGGAGATAAAGAACAATTTATACAATTTTTAAAAAGCAAATACAAAAACTTATCTATAGACAGTCAAATTAAAGCAGATAAAGAGAGAGAAAATATAGGCGGATTAAAACCAATTATTCAATGGTTAAGCATTGCTATTTTACTTGGTAGTATGTTACTTATCATTGGGGCATTACAAATGTCTATTCAAGAAAGAAAAAAAGAACTAGCTACTTTGAGATTATTAGGGATTAAAAGAAGAAAGATTTTCCTCTTGGTAATGAATGAATCTTTTATTATAGCCATAATTTCAGCATTAACCGGTTTAATAACAGGAATATTCTTATCTATACTTTCATATAAACTGATTGAAAACCTAATGAATTTACAACTTGGATTTATTTCTATTCCATGGAACTCTATTCTAATAGGAATTCTTTCAACAATAATATTAACAATGATTTCAAGTATTTTCCCGGCACTATCTGCTAGCAATCTTACACCTATAGAAGCTTATCATAGTTCAACTGACCTTAACTATAAGCAAAATCCTTTGACAGTAGCTGCTAGTATTTTAATGTTTCTAGTATCATGCACCATCTACCTTTTAAATTACTACTATTGGCAGCAATCCAATATATATATAATAGGCATTGTTTTATTTTTACTGTCTATACATCTAGGATTACCTACAATGTTTAAAATAATTACGAATCTAATAACTATATTATTAAAAAGATTTTTTAAAGGCGATGGTTTATTAGCTAGTAGAAATGTACTCAAACAAATCAAAAGAAATATTCAGGTTGTACGTGTTTTAATATTAGGTATAGTAATTTGTATTGTCGGATTACATTTTCTCGAAGTGGTTAAAGATACAACTCAAACTGATATAAAACATCGATATCCACTTAACTACACACTGCATTCTAATTCATCCTATGAAGAACCCGGATTATCTGAAGATTTATATCAAAACATAAAAAGCATTAAAAATATTAATGCGATACCAGTGTATAAATCTAAACTTTTTTTCACTTTAAATTTAAATCAAAATATTAATTCTGAAAATACTGTAACATATAATATAAATGGTCAAAAACAATTTTTAGTGGGTGTACAAGGCTTGGATTTTTCATCCCTTCAAAAAACACTACCTATTAAGATTAAACAAGGTACTATAAACGAGGAAAGTTTAAATGAAGGAGGAGTTATATTAACTTCTTTTACTTCTGAAATATTGGGATACAAACTTCATGATACAATTCGTTTAATTCCTGAAGACCAATTAGCAACGAAAGATGAAAAAATTAATTTTGAAAATGGAAATTCCGAAAAAAACATTATCTCATTAAAAGTTGTCGGCATCATCAATCAAAACCCTTTGACAAATGATCAATCTGACTTGCGTATATATACCTCCCCTACATTAATGAAAAATGTTGCAGGTGTAAATACAATAGATAAAATTTATTTTAATATCACTCATAACAAAAATACAGTAAGTGCACAAATAAAATCCCTCATTCAAAATCAACCTTCTTCAAAGGTAATTTTATATAGCCAAGAAGAAGAGATAAATAAATTTCTTCAGCAATATTATCAAAGAATCGTGATACTACTCTATACAGTTTGTATGATAATTTTCTTGGCTTTTATCGCTCTAATGAATGGAATGGCAAGTAGTTTAAGGGAACGTGCTAGAGAATTTGCAACTATGAGAGCTATAGGCTCTAAGCGTAATCAAATTATTCGTCTCTCTTTACTTGAAGGTTCTATTGTTTCAATTTCCGGAGGAATAATAGGGGTATTTTGTGGGATTATCTTAGTTTATCAATTGCTAGTATTACTAAAAACTACAACATTCATATTCCCTTTAAAAATCGTATTGATTTGCCTATCTATTAGTCCTATTTTAGGTATTGTAGCTTCTCTAATACCAGCAGCCAAATTATCAAAGGTTCATATATTAGACAAATTAAATAATAAATAGTGTATTCAACAATAAATACCCCTTGTCTTTTTTATAGGCATAGTTAAAGACATTATCAATAACCAATCTGACTTTTATACTCTATAAGAGTTAGATTGGTTCACTCTCTTCTGAAGTATACGTATTTCTAGCCCTAATACTAACGTTATTTTACAAAAGGCTTCAATAATTAATTGCGAAATTTCATCATCATTTGCTTGACGCTGTTTTGCTTCATAATGATAACGTTGACCTTAAAAAATGAGATAAATTCATAAAGTTTCACATAATGTACACAAATCAACTAACTACCCTATGATAAAATGGAAATTATCAACAGTTACTAAACAATGGACCATTATGGTCTATTTTCACATGTCTATCAGCTGATTACCAATATAAGTACTGTCATAATATTATTTTAAAATGTAATGGAGATGATAAAATATGACAACCTGGTTTATAGTTTCGTTGGTTATTGTGTTTACTATTAAATTAATACTAACTTCTCTTCCAACTGCTGTTGTAGAATCGTTTACCAGCAAATTTCAATTACACCCAAATCTCGATGATGCGACTGTTACCGTAACCATCGATGGAAAACCTTTAGAAGGCGAAGACAAGATTCAAGTTATTAACCAATTTAACCAAGCGCTATTTTTAGAGAAATACTATTTCCCTCCACAGAGCAGTGGAACACCATTGATCATTAATACTAAGAGGGGCAAAAAGGATGTTAGTTTTTCTATATACAGTTACAACGACCACGTTGATGTAATCAAACAGTATAAGAAAAAAGTAGTCGCATATAGTCTTCGTTCCGATAGCCTTCAAAAACGTTCCATGTTAGTAACAGGAGATGTAGTTTAAAAAGATCGTCAAAGAGGCGATCTTTTTTTGTGGATGAAATGACAACTGAAGCTAAAAAGAAAAGGATTCTTAATACATAGGAAGCAGTTCAGTTATTGTGAAGAAAATCTAAAATAACGAGCTAATTCACATGTTAATTTGCATAGTAAATAACACGCAAAAAAGCTCAAAGTTCCTATATAACTCTGGGCTTTACTTTTGTATGAGGCTTATTCAATTAAAGTTACGTTAGTGAATTAATTATTTTCAAAAGAAATTTTTAATACTCTGAGAAAATAAAAAATAAAAAGCAAAAATTGCTAAAAGAGCTCCAATATTATGTACTATACGAAAACTTCTGCTACTTATTTTCTTTTTATGGCATATACAAAAAAGACGAGTCATACTGACTCGTCTCAGATTGCCTGGCAACGTCCTACTCTCACAGGGACAAAGTCCCAACTACCATCGGCGCTAGAGAGCTTAACTTCCGTGTTCGGTATGGGAACGGGTGTG
>NZ_JBITWA010000045.1:0-6864 GCF_044543425.1 Bacillus sp. NPDC077411
TGTTGTTCCAGAAAAGAGTGCGATTGTTGAACATGAAGTAAAAGGGCTATACATATTAGACATGACTAATATGTATAGCCCTTTATTTTTTATGAATTTTTACAATTTAGGTCTTGATAATTTTATCCAAGAGACATTTTTGTTTCAAACTATAATTCCATACTTCTCATCTTCCGAAACCTGTAAGCTTGCTGAGCAAATCAAAATTTCACAGTTCCCCACCCTTCTTGTTACTTCTGTGTTTAGTTTTTCTTTGGCATCTTCTAAAGAACAAGCTGAAATAATGGTGGATTGTGAATCAGGCCTCACCATATCATTCCGGGAAAATTGTACGCTAAGGACTACAAACCCTTATCATTACAGTGTTTTTTAAAGATGAGTGCATGTTCAGAAAGATAAAAGCCTAAATTTAATTGAACATTGATTTGTTTACACACTTTATGAACACGACTATAACTAGAAAACGTTGATATTATTGAGTTTTATCCTCTGTCCATAAACATAAAATTTTCTGGACACAGGGCAAAGTTGTTGATTTAAAACAAAGTTACACTGTTTGGGGTATTTGTTTTTCTTAGGTTGATGGTGATGCGGCAGAACCCCATCAACTACAGTAGAATGATTGAATTCTAGATTTTCTTTTGTTAGATTTTTAAATTTAATATTTTCTTTTTGAATGTTAGATTGTGTTAATTGTTGTATTTTTCATTACCTTTAACTTCTTTAGCTTTTTCTACATATAAACTCCTCTATATCTCTAGATATTCTCCACTTCGTCTACATATCAACTACAGATTGATTCTATAAAGTACAGGTAACAAGGAGGAAAGAATTATGAATTTTATTAAACGAGCATTTCTTAGTATGAAACAACGAAAGGTAAAGTCTTTAATATTCCTATGTATTTTTTTCATTGTAACGAATTTAGTATTAGCCGGCTTTGCCATTCAAAACGCATCACAACAGGCATCAGATCTAGCAAGAAAAAAATTAGGAGCTGATGTAACTCTAAAATTGGATATGGAAAAGGTTATGAAACAAGCACAATCAGCTGGAACTGGGGGAAGGATTGAGACCCCTTCATTAGATGAAAAGGAAGTAGAAAAATTAGCAAAGTCCTCATATGTAAAAGATTATAACTTTACAGTACCCAGTATGGGAACAGCTGATGGATTTACACCTATCAAAGATGAAGAGAATACGGACAATCAATCTGGAATGATGTCAAATATTCCTGGAGATTTATCCATTGAAGGACTCAGAGATTCTAACTTAGAAGCAAGTTTTAAAGACGGAACAAGCAAGATAGTAGATGGAAAAGCAATTACAGCAGATGTAAAAAATAAAAAAGTTGCCCTAATTGAGGAAAGTTTAGCTGAAAAAAACAACTTAAAAGTTGGAGATAAAATTAAATGGAAATCACCAGAGGATAAACTAATGGAGTATGAAATCATTGGCATCTATAAAACAGAAGCACAGGCTCCGAATATGGGAGGAATGAGTCCCCCTGCTATTATGAATCCTGCTAATAAACTGTATGTTCCTTATGGATCTCTAACAAGTGATGAAGAAAGCAGTACTCAAATTAACAAAGCGGTTTATTATCTAAAGGATCCAAAATACATTGAGCAATTTAAAAAAGAAGCAAAGAAAACAGACATTGATTTCGATCAGTTCCAATTAGATGCACATGACAAGTTATATAAGCAGATGAGTGGTCCAATTGAAAATATCGCATCCGTTTCTAAAATGATGGTTTATGTAGTATCGATTGCAGGTGCAGTCATTCTAGGTTTAATTATTACCTTATCTATTAAAGAGCGCAGAAAAGAAATTGGAATCTTATTATCCATTGGTGAAAAAAAATGGAAATTGATTGGACAGCTCATGGTTGAAATATTATGTGTAGCAGTACTAGCATTCGGGTTATCTTTAACTACGGGTGAGAAGGTATCACAAAAAATTGGCGATAACTTATTAACAAATGAAATTGCAACAACAGAGGAAGAGCCTGCCCCTTCAGTGAAAATGATTGGAATGGACTCATCAAGTCAACAACAATCCGCAGATCCAATCGATAAAATTGATGTTAGTGTAACCGCGGAAAGTTTAGGGAAAGTCGGAGGGATTGGGCTTGGTATTGTAATTTTTTCTACAATACTCCCAGCTTTATCAATCCTACGTTTAAAACCCAAAAATATACTCTTGAAAGATGAATAAGGAGAATTTCAATGAGCACAATTTTACAGTTTAAAAATACCAACTATTACTATGAGAATAATGACAAAAAAACAACAATATTAGACAATGTAAACTTTTCATTCCAACAAGGATGTTTTTATACCATCTTGGGTCCATCTGGATCTGGTAAAACAACCACATTGAGCTTAGGAGGTGGTTTGGATGTACCACAGAGTGGGTACGTACTCTATAAAGGAAAGGATATTCAAAAAATAGGATTGGATCAATATCGTAATCAACATGTATCAATTATCTTTCAATCGTATAATTTAATTACCTATATGACAGCTCTGCAGAATGTACTAACGGCAATGGAAATTACAGGTGTTGATGTAAGAGATAAAAAAGCAAGAGCACTAGAGTTGTTAGAAAAGGTGGGATTAACAGAAGAGCAGGCAAAACGCAATGTGTTACAACTTAGTGGTGGGCAACAACAACGTGTGGCAATTGCCCGTGCATTATCCTGCAATGTAGATTTATTAATTGCGGATGAACCTACAGGAAATCTAGATCAAGAAACATCCATGGAAATTATTGAGCTATTTAAAAAACTAGCCCATCAAGAAAATAAGTGTATTATTGTGGTGACTCATTCATTAGAAGTTGCGAAACAATCAGATAAAGCGGTGTATCTTGAAGGAAAACAGCTAGTTGTGAAAGGATCATAATTTATAAGCAAATCGAACAGTTTTTGATAAATATTCACAGAAATAACTACTATTCATATAGGATTACCCTTTTTATGAGAATCTATTCTTTTTAAGAATAGGTTCTTTTTTTAGTTATGTATTTATATGCTTCTAGATGTAGAGGAGTATATGAAGAAGGTATAGAACCAAACCAATTTCAAAATAAATACAAGCCTACCATCTTATCTAAGAGAATGGTAGGCTTGTATTTATTCACTTTTTGGTACAGGAATCGTAATAGAAAATTGTACACTTTGTTCTATGTTCTTCACATGATATTTGATTGAAAGGGCTTCAAACACCTGTTGTACAAGGTAGAGTCCTAGGCCACTCCCACCTGTGTCACGATTTCTTGATTTTTCAATTCTATAGAACGGTTTGAAAATTTCCTGTAAATCCTCATCCTTGATTTGTACACCTGTATTTATAACTTGAAATTGGATGTTCATGTGCTGTGCTCGTTGGTTTAATTGTACATATACCTTCTCACCACATGGTGAATACATTATGCCATTATGAATAATGTTTTTAAAGGCTTTTTCTAAGAGTCCTAAATCTGTATATATATAAATATCAGGGGTGATTTGTTCTATAATTTGAATATCCTTTTGAGACGCAAAAAAATCAAGTTTTCTTGTAAGAGTATGAACCATTTCTGAAAGATTCACTTTTTCTAATCGAGGTTTAAAAGTATGTTGTTCCAACTTAGAGATACTTAAAATCTCGCGAATTAGTTTTTCCATATCCTGAACTGTTTGAAAGTTTCTTTGTAAATAAATGTCCCGGTCTTTATAAGGACCAATATTATAGATCATCCCCTCTAAATGCCCCTTCAAAGTAGTAAGAGGTGTCTTTAATTCATGTGAAACAATTGCAAAGAATTCTCTTCGTTTCTTTTCTAATTCCCTTTCTTTTTCTATATCACTTTTTAGTTGCTGATTCGCCTTTTGTAAAGCATACATATTTTCTTGTAAGTTAATGGACATGTCATTGAGACTATTCGATAATTCACCTAATTCGTCATTAGAGCGTACCTCAATTTTTTCCGAAAAATCGAGATCTACCATCTTTTGAGCTTTTTGATTAATATATAGAATTGGTCTTGTAATTAACCTTGAATATAAATAAGCACTTCCAATACCAATAATGATTACAATGATACTAATATAAGGAATGAAAAGAGTTAGTACTTGTGAAGCCTCATCAATAGGTTGTAATGTTGCCTCTACATTAAGGATAAGCGTAATATCTTGGAATTCGATGGGTTTAGTTATACTGTATGAATTTGTAGAAGTGGTTTTTGAAACGACTTTACCAATTGTAACAATTTGTGTGTCCGGCATAGGGAAACTACCTCCACCTGCAATAGGTATAGAAGGCGAATAGACAATCCTCCCATCATTATTTCGAATGAAAAGTAAGGCGTTATTTTTTATTCCATATTCAGAAAGAAGTGGCTTGGCCTCTTCAAACGTAAGATCCTTTGATTTCTTAATCATTTCTTCAATTCCTATTTGGAGTTGGTTTGTTTTATACTTCTCATAAAAGGTAGGGAGAAAAAAGTACAGTGTAACATAAATGAAAACAGCAAAAGAGAACAAAATAAGTGATGTACTAAGAAAAAGTTTATAGGTAATCCGTTTCATTCGTATCATTTCTCGTATTTTATTCATCTATTTGATACCCAATGCCTTTTATTGTTTTGATATAGGGTATATTTAATTTTTTTCGTATGTTTTTAATATGTGTATCAATGTTTCTGGTATCACCTACATACTCATAACCCCAAACTTTTTCTATTATCTGTTCTCTTGTGATTACTTTTTTTCCATTTTGAAGCAATAAGTACAAAATTTCAAATTCCTTTGTCGTTAGTGGCATTTCTACACTATTTACATAAGCTTTATATGCATCTCCATCAACTTGTAATTCGTTGAAAACGAAGTGTTTTTCTTTACTGTGATCATAACTTCTTTTTAATACAGCTTCTACTCGTCGAATCAAAACATGAAATGAAAAAGGCTTTGTAATATAATCATCAATCCCAAGATCAAAACCTTTAATTTGATCTTGTTCTTCCTCTAAAGCGGTTAGCATAATAATAGGTACCTTTGAATGAGTACGAATCATTTTTGCAACATCAAAGCCATTCAGATTTGGCATCATCACGTCAAGAAGTATAAGGTCAAATTGCTGTTTATTAAATTGTTTCACCCCCTCAAATCCATCAGATGCCGTCTCTACAATATAGTTTTGCGTCATTAAAAATTGTTTAATGAGTTCTTGAATTTCCTGGTCATCCTCTATTACAAGAATTCGATAGTTTATCATTTATATCACCTCTCCTAGCATTATAACTTTGTTATCTGAAGTTGGTATGTAGTGATATATAGGAAAAATAGGAATTGCATGGAGATGATACCCAAAAATAATATATGGGACACATGTAAATGAAGTTCAATTATAAATAGTATGTTAAAGTGCGAGGAAAACTTTATAAAAAAGCAATAAAATGAATAACCGATTCCTTAACGTACAGGGAATCGGTTATTTTGTGTCCAAATTGTGTCTAAACGTACAATTTTCCCGAAATGATATGGTGACCCCACGTAATCTGTCTAAAGAATTTACACGCTTAGAATCAAACATTTTTAAGTTATTAAAATCAATATCATTGAAAATAATATGATTGTGTAAATTATCTGTTTCTATATGTGTAATTACTGTATATTGATGATTGCCCTTCAGATAATTATCAGCAAATTCTATCCCATATTGATGGACTTGCTCTGGCGTTAAATTATCGTCACTATCAAACGATTGAATTATCATTCTTGCACTCATGTTTTTATTGCTGTTATTTTTTTCATTGTAATCAACTAAAACACTTTTAAAATCTCTCTCTATTGTTTCGATACTACATTCATAAGATGTAACTAATTCCTCGTTGGTTTTATGCTCTTGCATACCGTAATTAATGAATGCTCCTAAATTCCTAACTTTTTGTATTTTAACAATAGACATTGTAATCAATCCTTTAATTAATAAATTTCATATTCATCTAATATGTCTTTCAGTTCAAACCAGTCATCATCTGAAAAAACATTATCGAGTTTGGATAACTTAAATTTTAATTTCTGTGCAAAAATAAAAATGCTATCGGCCAATTTTATTAATTGGTTATCATCTAACTTATAAAGCGTCTCTCCATATAAATATTTCCATACGTATTCTGTTACTTCCATATCTTGTTCAGGCGAGTTTTCTATACATTCTATAATATAAACAAAATCTTCTTTTATCTTTTCGTACACTTCTTCTAGTACCAATTTTTTTGGTATCTTAATTTGATTTTCCGATAATGATTGTATTAATTTTTCCTTCTGTTTTTTACTCAGGCTATCGCTATTAAACTTGGCCTTTAAATCAATTAATCGGTCATATTCTTTATTGATTAATTTTATGATTTTCTTCTGATTAACTCTAAGGAAATCAATATCATTATCAGTGTAAATTCCGTCTGTATTGACCCTTCTAATTAGGCTATTTATGTTCTTACCAATATAATTTATTTCTTTAGCTAAATCTCTATAAGCTTTCATATCCACTTCAAGTTTAAAATGTGATTTTGCACTATCAATAAGAAATGCAGATACAGTTTTATATCCTAAATCATTTGCTTTATTTTTTATTAATTCTTTGTCTTCATTTGATAACGATATTTTTAAATCTGTTTTAATTCTTGGCATACAAAAAACTCCTTTCTTTTTTAAAAAATTCGAGCGAAGCGACAACAAATATATAAGTGATTTTGTAAAAAATCGCTTATAGGGGTCCCGCCCCATCGCTATCAAGCTAACAAAACAAAATTCCCCCTAAAATGAAAAAATACGCTATTCTTTCTGTAGAATCATAGGAAAGGATGGCGTTTTTG
>NZ_JBITWA010000046.1:0-4878 GCF_044543425.1 Bacillus sp. NPDC077411
AAGAAAATTTTATCGAACTCTCTTCGCTTTTTTCTGCATGTACTGTAATACTAGAGATACTTGATGTAAGTGTTAATGAAAACATTGCTGAAAGTACAATTACAAACTGTTTTTTCTTCAAACTCCTTCCCCCTTTATATTTTTCTATCACTCCTTTCACTATACAACTAAATAACAGAAAATTCAGTCTATATAAAAGAAAAAACTTGAGAAATTTGTAAGATTTAGTTCTGGTGCAAAAACTTCAAAATATCTGGAAGGATTGATTTTCACTTAAGTAAAACTAGAGACCACAAGGTTGCAAAGCGCTTTTTTAAAAAGGCTTTGCGGTCTTTTCATATTTCGAAGCCCCGTGTGATCACAGTAGACAAGAATCCAGCCTATTCTATGGCCATTGCTTAGTTAAAGAAAGAGAAAAAGATGCCTGTAGGCATCCAAATAAGACAGATAAAATATCTAAATAACATTGTAGAACAAGATCATCGTTTTATTAAGAAACGTGTTCGCTCTATGTTGGGGTTCAAATCATTTAAAACAGCAATCTCTATATTGAGTGGTGTTGAAGCTATGCATATGATGAAAAAAAGACAACTTCACCGGCAGGTGAAGTTCATACATAAGTTGTTTGGAATTACATCATAATTTGTAATTAAACAGACTGCGTAGGCTCTATGTCTCTATTAAATGATTTTTGCACCAAAACCATCGGTAGCGAAGACAAGGCGGATCCCTAATCTCATAAGGAATTCGCCTTTTTCTTTTTCTATAACTCTATTCATTTTTTATACATTCCTATTCTGTCCTGGGTTTCAGAGTTCCCGTTTGTTATTGAATTGGTCGAAAAACTGCATACAATCTTGCATACTCTTAACGTTATTATAGCTAGTTCAATGTAACTGTAAATTCCGAGTTTGGTGCGCCAGTAAATACAACCGCTCCATTCTTCGGCAGTTTTACCTTGTTATTATTGCTAACAACGGTAAAATTGACGCATACTCCCTTTTCATCATACACCGCGAACGAACTCTTCGATGGCAACTCCACGGTCATCGTTTTCCCTGCTGCCACTTGCGGGATCGTAAACCATTTTGCATGCCCGTTTGCTGACAGTGTAACCTTCGATGATTGGCTTGTGTCAAGGGGTTTTACGTTTGATTCACTTACGTATAAGGAGTTGGCCATCTCCATATATTCATTACCATCCTCTGTATAAAAACGAGCTTCCTTCGTATCACGCCCATCCATCACAGGAATCTGGAGTTGATGTGTCGCCGTATTCGGACCTATAATTTTTTTGCCATCCCAATAGCCTTCCTTGGTAATAATTTGTGTAGTAAGAGGTATTATTTGTACAAGATAGTTCATAGAACTAAATTTCTCGTTAATGAGATAGAACTTGCCGCCCTCCCGCTTTTCCCATGCAGCAGCGGTTCTCTTCGATAGTACATTGTCTTCTAGTTTCTCGGCTAAATAGTGCGTCAGCACATCTTGCCCTAATCCTGGCTTCGAATTATATGTGCTCTCCCTCAAATATGTTCTTCCATTCTTCTCGGTAACGAAATTGAGCTTGGAAGTACCGTTCTCATTAATAAAGCTTCCATCCGCGGTATATACATATTTTTCTTTACGATTAGATGGTAAGAATAGTTCTCCCTTCTTTGTAATTTCTATTTTGAAATGACTGTAGCTATTGCCATAAAAGCCCGCTTGTTTCGCCACGTTTGGAGGCATCTGAGCCTTGACTGGCTTACCAAAAGATTTGTTCGGCTTTATATCCTTAATTGTTCCCTTCTCTTTAAGCGCGGCGAGCAGTAAATTAGTTGCCAGCATTTGATTTGTAATGCTGCTACCGCCGGATGACAACACAGCCGCTGCCATCTTCTGTTCCGGAAGCACGACCAATGTAGCATGTTGCAGTACTGTGTCACCGCCCTTAGACAAGGCCTTTATTCCATATCTATTGAATGGATATAGTTTCACACTATCCCACCCTAGACCATAGTTGAAACTATTATCTCCATCCCCTGGCCACATTCCTTTTTTATATTCAGCCTGCTCCATCGTCTTGATTGCCTTATCAGAGAGAATCCCTTTTCCCTGTCCCATAAATAATTGTGAGAATCGCACCGTATCTTCTGCCGTTGAAGAGATCCCTCCCGAACCAATCACATTCATCGATTCAATGGGAAGCTGCCCTTGGTATGCTGGAAAATAAAGTCCAGCACGCTTTTCGTCCTCCCATTTGTCCTGTGGCGTTTTTGTATGATTTAATTTTAATGGTTCTGTAAACCTTTGATGTAAAAATTCAGTAAAGCTCATACCACTTACTTTTTCTACCAAAATCTCAGCTAGCGTAAAGCCGTCGTTACAGTATACCGAGAACGCGCCAGGGTCCGCTTTTAAGTTTTGGGTAGATAATTGCCGCAACAAGTTATCATGGGCATAGGTATCATTATCTTTAAATAACAATGCTTTATTGAGCGTAGTACCTTGCAAACCGGAGGAATGGTTCAACAGCATACGCGGTGTAATGCGCTTGTACCGCTCATCTTTCATCTTGAAATCAGGAACATAGTGGACAACAGGGACATCCAAATCGACTTTTCCTTCGTCGACCAATTTCATGATAGCCGCAGCTGTATATACTTTACTGGTTGAACCAATCCCATATAGAGTATCTTTAGTCAGTGGCTGTTTCCCTTCCATATCGTTTTTGCCTGTCTGACCCGACAAAATAATCTTACCATTATCTATTAACGCATACTGCACGCTAGTCGTCTCATAGGATTTCGTGAGTAGCGTAGCTTTCTCTGCCGCAATCTTCTCCAGTTCTGTGCTAGTTACAACCGGAGTCTTATTACTAGAAGACGCTATCGCCCCTGTAGGTAGAGTCATCATTAGAACCAATGTAGCGGTTAACATCCTAGATAGTTTATTTTTCATAAGAGAGGTGCCTCCTTAGATAAATAATCGATTTCATCCCTTATTGTTTAACTATGAAAATATGATAAAATTTTATCCGTTCTTCCTTCTGGGCTACTTGCTAAATTCAGCAAGTAAAATATTTTTAAAAAGATCAGAACTATTAACTTTACCCATGCTGTTCAAACTGATGGCCAACGTATGCTTACCTCCGTGTGTACCTCCAGCAAAAGTATCAAGTCCCGGTATGCCACCTGTATGTCCCCATATTAGGACACTGTTTGGAAGTTTAGTTTTATAGATTCCAAGACCATATCCATCAATTCCTTCTATTCCTGTAGGAACTGTAGTAAGCATTTGTTTGAGTTGCTGTTCTTTCAGTAATTTTCCACCGAGCAAGTAAGAGAAGAATTTATTTAAGTCGTCAGCAGTAGAAATCATCTCTCCAGCCGATTGACCCATACTTGGGTTATAATACGTAACATCTTTTAACTCACTTACTCCATCTAGTTTGATATATCCACGGGCATGATTGGTACCTGGAATAACGCTTGAATTGCCAGGTAGGAATGTATTCGACAATTCAAGTGGTTCAATAATCCGATTTTCGATTTCTTCCGCATAGCTGTTTCCCGTTACCTTTTCAATAAGGATACCCAGTAATACGTATCCTGTGTTTGAATAAGACCAGCCCTTTCCTGGCGGGAAATCTGGGGGCAGAGAAATCCCCATGTTCACTAGTTCTTCAGCCGTATACGATTTTTTTGTATCCATAAGATTAAAGTCTTTTGACCTTGCGTATTCAGCGATACCACTTGTATGATTCAATATCTGCCGGATAGTAATCTGGTTACCATCATATCTGTTTCCTTGAATGACACCAGGCAACCATTTTTCAATGGAATCGTCTAGATTTAAGCGGTTCTCTCCAGCTAATTGAAGTAGAATTGTTGCGGTGAACGTCTTCGTCACGCTGCCAATGCGAAAGCGAAAATCTGTTTTCATTGGTTTCTTGGTTCTCAAATCCGCTATCCCAACGGCATAACTCCACGTTTTTCCACTATCAGAAATTTTAGCGAGTATTCCCGGGTATCCAAGATGCAATGTATCCCGCATTGCTTGCTTGACGGCATTACGATCTCGTTGAGTGCTTGCTTGTAACGAACTAGATACATTTTGAGTAGGCTCTGCTTTTACAATTGAGGTTGGCGTTGTGAATAACAGGGAACTTCCAGCTATTAAAAGGGCCAGACTTGCAAATGTAATTTGACTACGTGTTTTGATAAGGCATTCCTCTCTTCTATTCATATTGTATAGGTGGTTGCTTGTCGTTTCATACTAACCACACAGCTATCATCTCTACCAATGACAAAATATCATCATTAAGTTTGTAATCAGCTTCATAATGATTATTTTTACAAACACCATTCTGTCCTAACAAACGGTAAATCCCTCTTTTTTCACATGTATGTTAACCACAGAAGTTACTTCTTTTCCTTGAAACACTCTTGTTAACTGGTTTGTTTTTCATATATACGTCATATCTGTTCCGCCTTTCACGCCTCTTTATATTTTCATCATACACAATGAAACTTTCTTTTTTCTTACCCATTCCTTACAAATTACTTACGTTCAAAATAACTTCTATAATAGGGTATAAGGAGGATCTGTGCCGGAAAGAAAATATTTTTCAATAAATATATTAATCAAAAAGAAACACAGAGGTTTTTCGCTTCTATGTTTCTTTTTTTCGTCCTTTAAATATTAAAGATTCGGTTTCAAAGTAACTACCTGTAGAAAAAGAAAATGCTCATTTGGAGGTATATTAAAACCTTAACTTGATAGCGATGGGATACCGCCACATCGCTATCAAGCTAAGGTTAGGAACGGTCAGTTTCAGAAGAACTTTTTTTCTTTTTCTAAAAATCAGTGTAGATCATTGGAAATTTTGCATAT
>NZ_JBITWA010000047.1:0-3777 GCF_044543425.1 Bacillus sp. NPDC077411
GCAAAATTTCCAATGATCTACACTGATTTTTAGAAAAAGAAAAAAAGTTCTTCTGAAACTGACCGTTCCTAACCTTAGCTTGATAGCGATGTGGCTGCACCCCTACAATACTTAATAAGGTACTCTTTTCTCTTGCCTCACCATTAATTGAAGTTAAAAAAATTCTCTTTCAAAAAAATAAGCCCTCAGATTTAATTGTAACAAACATTTTAGGTATCACTAATACATTTAGTTTCAAAAGACATTTCGTTTGTTATCGGTTCTATTAGGGTATTTAAATAAAATTTTAAAATAGATGGGAGTTTTTTTGTTGAAGATGTGAATATATTTTAATTGTATGCTAGGGAAAGGGGATTGATGGTACAGCGATTTATCAATATGAGATTGATTTTTCCGTAATGTATAGTGATAGGGTAACAACCGTACAATCCGCAACAGTTCCAGCACATTCATTAGAATTCGCAAAAGAAAAATTAGAAACAGAAACAAAACGTAGACTAGGTAATTGTAAGGTTTTAATTTATTCCGCAAGCTTGCAAATTTCAGAAGATAAAAAATACAACATTATGGTTTAAAGCAGAAATGTCCCTTGCAATATTATAACAAGGGGTATTTTTTATTTGTTTCCATCATAAGCTCCTGTAATTTCTATTTCCGCATCAAGTAGGGATATCGCTAGCATTTTCCGAAATATTGGTGCCACCCCATTATTGGGTTTTGTATTTTTTGAATTTTTTAAAGATTTATATTGATTTGAATACTCTTCCAATATATAGTAAATTACATAGATTTAACCAACAACATTTATAAAGGAGTTGATGATGATGTTTAAAAAATTAAAGATGTCTGTAGTAGCTTTTGTAATGCCCCTGAGTGTATTATTTGGTTTTGTTCACGTTCCAAGTGCATCTGCTGAGAATAATGATCCAGTAAGCTTAAATTTTAAAGATACTTATTATCACGAAGCTTCAGAATTTCGTTATTATTTAGCTGGTGAAATTATTCAATTCAAGGTAACTAGAAGCGGTGGTAATAGGGACACTAGAACATTACACTTTTGGATTGAAGATAAAGCCTCAAAAAAAATCCCTGGAACAAATGTTTATCTACAAAAATCAAGTTATTTTCCTACTAAGGGACAGTATAATAAAGTATACGCTCCTGCGAATGGATATTATCGTATTCATATGCGATGTTATAAAACAGGATCACCAGATTACAATAACGCTGGTTGTGCAGGTACGGGATGGATGGATGATGTGGAGGAATAACTTAAAAATAAAAAAAACGACTCATCAATTGGGTCGTTTTTTCTTTGTCTATAGGGGGTTCGACCGAGATACGTGGGGTAGCACCACATGACCATCAAGCTAAGAAAAGCAAATACCCCAAAACGAGAAAATTGACATCTTCAGGTGAAAATGTACAATTTTTTTGTTTTTGGGGTGTTATAAAGTTCTTAAGTTAATGGATGTGTAAGGTGACTCCTAATAATTGAAATTATGTTAATTAACAGGATATAAAACATATAATTGAGTGATAATACATAGTAAAATAAACACAGAGGCTACAATAAAAAAAATGCTATCATTATAATGCTTTTTCCAATCACTTATAGCGGCATATATTGCTAAAGTAAAGGTAATAAGTGAGAGTATTAGGGAATGAATTAGTGAAATGCTAGCTATAAACCAATAAATAATGGAGCATATAAAAAATAAAATTAAAGTAATAATGATCTTTTTTCTTTTCCTGTTCATTTATGTGTACTCCTTAATAAATTGTAAATATATTTGTTAACTAAATTCGAAATATATCAAATATATTACCTTTTTCTTCCAATACATTCAAGTGTAATTTATGGTCTGCTTTGGTTCTTAGGATGATGGGTATTTGGTGCTATCCCATGGCTATCAAGCTAACAAAATAAAATTCCCCATGCCCATCAACTTAAGAATTCAGAATTACCCCAAAACGAAAAAATGAGCTTTTTTGTTACAAGTTAACACAAAATTTCGTTCTGGGGGCGCTATAAAATTTTAAGTTGCTGGAGATGATGGTGCCCCCTATAAAGCAAAAAGCGCACCAATACAATAGATGGTGCGCTTTTTGTTTTATTTAATTCGTGAAGGGCTAATATGTTCTAACCATAGAATACCATCATATTGTTGGTTAGGAATCATGATTTCATCCATAACTCCCCAATACTGCCCGATAATAGGCATATACATCCAAGAGGTTTCAGGGCGATTTTCCTCACCTTTTAAATTTACAAATACTTGCGGATGTTGTGCAGCTTTCAAAATTTCTTCGACACTATTGGCTTGATGCGTTTCCTTTACAGGCCAAATCTTATGATTATCCGTAGCTAAACTGCTACCACTATATGCAAATAAACCGACTGTGTATATTTGCTTTTTCAAATACTGTGGTATCTTATCCATTATATTTGGGAATGGGCGTGGGGATGCGGTTTGAATCATATTAGAATTTTGTTTTCTAATATGGTAATTGTGTCCCCACACAATCATTTTTTTATTCTTAAATTGCATTTCGCTTAACCATGCCAAATTCTGTGCCATCCTTTGATCTCGAGTGTACATTGGATGTTTTTGCCCATCCCCCGAAAAGGGGTGTTAAGACAAAATATTCCATATTGATTGTAGACGAATTTAGAATTCATCCTTAATTTTTCGATTTGTAACACAAACGTTCATTTTAGTTACAATCCTTAACGTACAAAAATCAAGGTTTTCACTTCGAAAAAATGTCTTAACGTGGGTTTTATGACATTTGGTTGGTGGGCCCCCATTAATATCTAATTTTTATGAATTATTACATAATGTTATTTAATTAACTTTAGATTAATGTTATTATTTGTTAGTGCTTAATTATTTCTATAAATACATATATCAAAAAAAGGTGTTTGAAATAAAGTTCTTGTTAAGAAGAAGCAATACCAGTAGAAAAAATGCTCTTAAGGTTGGCATTGTAGGTTTTGCAGCTAGTTTAGCTTGGTTTGGATATCAATGTAAATAACGGTAATTAGAAAGAGGTGTGGATTATCAATATAATTAAATATATAATACTGTTTTTTATATTTTTTGGTTTAGAATATACCTATTTTTCTTTTATAAAGGAAGATGTAGGAGTTCAATTGACTGACATGTTTATTATGTCGATATTATTTACGGTTTTAATGGTTATATTTGATAATGTACTAAGAAAAGCAAAAAAAGAGAGTTAATATTTAACTCTTTTTTTGCTTTTTAATAAATATATTGAATGGAAATTGAGGTCTGTGTAGCAACCGAACCGAATTTTACGTTAAGTATTAGGTTAGCTACTGAAAACACTTTGTTCCAACTGTATGATTAGGATGTATGATAATAAGTTGAAAAATAATAAAGAAATTCGTAATTACAAGTGTGTTTGGAAAAAAATGTATGATTAATACTCAAAATTACATGTATCTCGGCTGTACCCCATATTTATTGAAAATATTGCAAAGAGAGCCCCTTAGAATGTTGGTTCTTCACTCCCAACAATGCTTCATTTCACTGAATCTAACGTCCCATAGTTTAGCATTTCCGGAAACGATAATCGTAATTTCGCTTATTTTGTCATCAGATGCTAAGTTTAAAGGTTCTACGTTAGGATATTGTTCAATATGAGCTATTTCTTTTCCATCTAGCAGTATAGTGATTTCACCCTTGTCTGGAATGCTAAAATAAGAGTAGAACATCACCTCTTTCTTGTTCTCCAAGATGTAAGTAT
>NZ_JBITWA010000048.1:0-3573 GCF_044543425.1 Bacillus sp. NPDC077411
ACTAGAAGAACCGAAAGTTCGTTACCGAGATTACGCAGTATGGCAGAATGAGTTCATGAAAAGTGAAAAGTTAAAGGAACAGGAAACATACTGGAGGGAACAATTTCAGGGTGATATTCCAATTCTTAACCTGCCAACAGATTATTCAAGACCACCAGTCTTTAGTCATGAAGGGAATAGTCTCAATTTTCAAATTGACAAAGAAATTACACAAAAGCTGAAGTTGATCGGGAAACAACAGAACGCTACTTTATATATGGTCTTGTTGGCTGCTTACAACACATTATTATACAAATATACCGGGCAAGAAGAGATTGTAGTAGGGTCTCCTATTGCGGGACGTCCACATGCGGACCTGGAACATATAGTGGGGATGTTTGTAAACACGCTCGCTTTAAAAAACAGACCACAAGGGAACAAGTCATTTACGGAATTCCTTAGAGAAGTGAAAGAAGTTACCTTGGAAGCTTTTAAACATCAAGACTATCCATTCGAGGAACTTGTGGAAACGTTAGATATTCAGCGAGATATGAGCAGGAATCCGCTGTTCGACACATTATTCACTCTACAGAATATGGACATGGAAGAAATCCAAGCAAATGGGCTGGAGATTAAACCATATGACTATGTTAATAATACATCCAAATTTGATGTTTCCTTGACCGCAGTAGAGGAAGAGAACAATATCGAGTTTGAACTGGAATACAGTACAAGTTTATTTAGACATGATACAATGATTCGATTCCAAAAGCACTTTGTCAATTTGTTAACAAACTTGTCTATAAGTCAAGAACAAACCTTGGATGAAGTGGACATCTTATCAACAAAGGAAAGAGACTATTTATTATATCAAATCAACAATACACATATGGAATATCCGAAGGATAAAACAATCCATAAGTTATTTGAGGAACAAGTGGAACAATCTCCAGATCGAGTGGCTGTAGTGGCAGGAGAAAGTAAGTTAACTTATCAAGAATTAAATGAGCGGGCGAATCAGTTAGCACGTACCCTTCGAAGCAAAGGAGTAGGACCAGATACAGTCGTTGCAATTATGACAGAGCGAAATGTGGACGCGATGGTAGGGATACTAGGCATTTTAAAAGCTGGTGG
This sequence comes from Bacillus sp. NPDC077411, assembly GCF_044543425.1. Lineage (NCBI taxonomy): Bacteria > Bacillati > Bacillota > Bacilli > Caryophanales > Bacillaceae > Bacillus > Bacillus sp. NPDC077411. The sequence continues at coordinate 1,114 of NZ_JBITWA010000048.1, forward strand.
TGCCTATTTACCAGTGGATTCACAGACGCCCGTCGGGCGAATTAATTTTATGTTAAAAGATAGCCAAGCAAGGTTATTAATATCAGATAAAGAAATTATGGACAGTATAGACTTTTCTGGTTTAGTACTAGATTTATACGATGAGGGATTATATTTTCAGGATACAGAAAATTTAAATGTACCGGTTGTTAGCTCCACATTGGCTTACATTATTTATACTTCGGGATCAACAGGGATTCCTAAAGGGGTAATGGTAGAACATAGAAGTGTTGTAAATATAGCTTATTCTTGGAGAATAAAGTATGACTTATCTGATCATACAAAACTAATGCAACTTTCTAAAATATCATTTGATGTGTTTGTTGGGGACTTGTGCAGAAGTTTATTAAATGGTGGGATAATGTATATAGTACCAAGTTATATCAAGTTAGATTTCAATTTATTATATAAAACGATTAAAAAGTATGAAATTAACATTTTTGAATCAACACCAAGTCTTGTTATACCTTTTATGAATTATGTAGACGATAATAAACTAGACCTTACGACCTTAAGGGTATTAATACTAGGTTCTGATAGCTGTCCTGTACATGAGTATAAAAAATTAGTTAAGTTATATGGGGAAAATATGAGAGTGATTAATAGCTATGGAGTCACAGAGGCAACTATCGATTCAAGTTATTATGAGGGTACAGAGAACAAAGATTTCTATTCAGTTAATCTGCCGATTGGAAGACCATTTCATAATGTAAAACTATACATTTTGGACAATAATAGTTTGAGGCTTAAGCATACTGGTGGAATAGGTGAACTTTTTATTGGTGGTGAAGGGCTGGCGAGAGGATATCTTGGCAACCCGACATTGACCGCAGAGAAGTTTGTGGAGAATCCATTTATTCCAGGTGAGAAGATGTATCGGACAGGTGACTTGGCAAGGTGGTTACCCGATGGTAACTTAGAATTTTTGGGACGAATAGACCATCAAGTGAAAATTAGAGGGTACCGGATTGAGCTTGGAGAGATTGAGCATCAGCTATTGAAACATGAGGATGTGGAGGAAGTAGTTGTCATGGACCGGGAAGATGAAGTGGGTGAAAAGTATCTGTGTGGATATGTTGTTGCCAAACGTGATATCTCAGTAGCTGAACTACGACAAACTTTGTTGGCTGAATTACCGGACTACATGATTCCATCTTACTTTATCCAGTTGGACAAGTTTCCTTTAAATACAAATGGAAAGATAGACCGGAAGGTCCTTCCGACTCCAGATTGGTCATCGATGGGCCACGTGGAGTATGTAGCGCCTAGAAACGAAACAGAGGAACAATTGGCTCATATTTGGAAAGAAATTCTATCTTTAAACCGGGAAGTTGGGATTCATGAAAACTTTTTTGAATTGGGCGGTCATTCCCTAAGAGCTACATCCTTGGTGTCAAAGATACACAAACAATTTCATGTTGAGTTTCCTCTTAAAGAAGTATTTGCGCGTCAGACGATTGAGGAGCTTGCGGCATATATCGAGCATTCAAATAAAAGCGTCTATTCAACCATTACCCAGGTAGAAGATCGAGAGTATTATCCATTGTCTTCAGCACAAAGACGAATGTACGTAATCAATCAGTTTGAAGAAGAGAGTTTAGGGTATAACATGCCAGCAGTTATGGAATTGACAGGAAAAGTGGACCAAGAGCGATTGAATTCTGTATTCTGTCAACTGGTTGCGCGTCATGAGTCTTTTAGAACTACATTTGAGCTAGTGGAAGGAACGCCAGTTCAAAAGGTTCGCAAAGATGTGAGCTTTAATGTGGAATATATGGAAGTATCAATAGAACAGGTTCAAGAAGCGATACAAGCGTTTATTCGCCCATTTGATTTGTCTACGGGACCTTTGCTTAGAGTGAGCTTATTTAAGATAGATACAGATAGACATATTTTAATCGTTGATATGCACCATATTATCTCAGATGGAGTTTCAACAAAAATTCTAATTGATGACTTTACAAAACTTTATGCAGAGGATTCACTGGAAGAATCAAGAATTCGATACCGAGATTATGCGGTATGGCAGAATGAATTCATGAAGAGTGAAAAGTTAAAGGAACAGGAAACATACTGGAAAGAACAATTTCAGGGTGATATTCCAATTCTTAACCTGCCAACAGATTATCCAAGACCGCCGGTCTTTAGTCACGAAGGGACTAGTCTCAATTTTCAAATTGGTCAAGAAATTACAGAAAAGCTGAAGTTAATCGGGAAACAACAGAACGCTACTTTATATATGGTCTTGTTGGCTGCTTACAACACATTATTATACAAATATACCGGGCAAGAAGAGGTTGTGGTAGGGTCTCCTATTGCGGGACGTCCACATGCGGACTTGGAACATATAGTGGGGATGTTTGTAAACACGCTCGCTTTAAAAAACAGACCACAAGGGAATAAGTCATTTACGGAATTCCT
>NZ_JBITWA010000049.1:0-1515 GCF_044543425.1 Bacillus sp. NPDC077411
TTTTGGTTAAGTTAGAAAGGGCGCACGGTGGATGCCTTGACACTAGGAGTCGATGAAGGACGGGACTAACACCGATATGCTTCGGGGAGCTGTAAGTAAGCTTTGATCCGGAGATTTCCGAATGGGGAAACCCACCATACGTAATGGTATGGTATCTTTATCTGAATACATAGGGTAAAGAGGACAGACCCAGGGAACTGAAACATCTAAGTACCTGGAGGAAGAGAAAGCAAAAGCGATTTCCTGAGTAGCGGCGAGCGAAACGGAATCTAGCCCAAACCAAGAGGCTTGCCTCTTGGGGTTGTAGGACATTCTATACGGAGTTACAAAGGAACGAGGTAGACGAAGCAGCCTGGAAAGGCTCGTCATAGAAGGTAACAACCCTGTAGTTGAAACTTCGTTCCCTCTTGAATGTATCCTGAGTACGGCGGAACACGTGAAATTCCGTCGGAATCCGGGAGGACCATCTCCCAAGGCTAAATACTACCTAGTGATCGATAGTGAACCAGTACCGTGAGGGAAAGGTGAAAAGCACCCCGGAAGGGGAGTGAAAGAGATCCTGAAACCGTGTGCCTACAAATAGTCAGAGCCCGTTAACGGGTGATGGCGTGCCTTTTGTAGAATGAACCGGCGAGTTACGATCCCGTGCGAGGTTAAGCTGAAGAGGCGGAGCCGTAGCGAAAGCGAGTCTGAATAGGGCGTTTAGTACGTGGTCGTAGACCCGAAACCAGGTGATCTACCCATGTCCAGGGTGAAGTTCAGGTAACACTGAATGGAGGCCCGAACCCACGCACGTTGAAAAGTGCGGGGATGAGGTGTGGGTAGCGGAGAAATTCCAATCGAACCTGGAGATAGCTGGTTCTCCCCGAAATAGCTTTAGGGCTAGCCTCAAGTGTGAGAGTCTTGGAGGTAGAGCACTGATTGGACTAGGGGTCCCCATCGGATTACCGAATTCAGTCAAACTCCGAATGCCAATGACTTATCCTTGGGAGTCAGACTGCGAGTGATAAGATCCGTAGTCAAAAGGGAAACAGCCCAGACCGCCAGCTAAGGTCCCAAAGTGTGTATTAAGTGGAAAAGGATGTGGAGTTGCTTAGACAACTAGGATGTTGGCTTAGAAGCAGCCACCATTTAAAGAGTGCGTAATAGCTCACTAGTCGAGTGACTCTGCGCCGAAAATGTACCGGGGCTAAATACACCACCGAAGCTGCGGATTGATACCTATGGTATCAGTGGTAGGGGAGCGTTCTAAGTGCTGTGAAGTCAGATCGTAAGGACTGGTGGAGCGCTTAGAAGTGAGAATGCCGGTATGAGTAGCGAAAGACGGGTGAGAATCCCGTCCACCGAATGCCTAAGGTTTCCTGAGGAAGGCTCGTCCGCTCAGGGTTAGTCAGGACCTAAGCCGAGGCCGACAGGCGTAGGCGATGGACAACAGGTTGATATTCCTGTACCACCTCTTTATCGTTTGAGCAATGGAGGGACGCAGAAGGATAGAAGAAGCGTGCGATTGGTTGT
>NZ_JBITWA010000049.1:1613-2840 GCF_044543425.1 Bacillus sp. NPDC077411
TGCGAGAGAACTCTGGTTAAGGAACTCGGCAAAATGACCCCGTAACTTCGGGAGAAGGGGTGCTTTCTTAACGGAAAGCCGCAGTGAATAGGCCCAAGCGACTGTTTAGCAAAAACACAGGTCTCTGCGAAGCCGTAAGGCGAAGTATAGGGGCTGACACCTGCCCGGTGCTGGAAGGTTAAGGAGAGGGGTTAGCGCAAGCGAAGCTCTGAACTGAAGCCCCAGTAAACGGCGGCCGTAACTATAACGGTCCTAAGGTAGCGAAATTCCTTGTCGGGTAAGTTCCGACCCGCACGAAAGGTGTAACGATTTGGGCACTGTCTCAACCAGAGACTCGGTGAAATTATAGTACCTGTGAAGATGCAGGTTACCCGCGACAGGACGGAAAGACCCCGTGGAGCTTTACTGTAGCCTGATATTGAATTTTGGTACAGCTTGTACAGGATAGGCGGGAGCCTTTGAAGCCGGAGCGCTAGCTTCGGTGGAGGCGCTGGTGGGATACCGCCCTGGCTGTATTGAAATTCTAACCTACGGGTCTTATCGACCCGGGAGACAGTGTCAGGTGGGCAGTTTGACTGGGGCGGTCGCCTCCTAAAAAGTAACGGAGGCGCCCAAAGGTTCCCTCAGAATGGTTGGAAATCATTCGTAGAGTGCAAAGGCATAAGGGAGCTTGACTGCGAGACCTACAAGTCGAGCAGGGACGAAAGTCGGGCTTAGTGATCCGGTGGTTCCGCATGGAAGGGCCATCGCTCAACGGATAAAAGCTACCCCGGGGATAACAGGCTTATCTCCCCCAAGAGTCCACATCGACGGGGAGGTTTGGCACCTCGATGTCGGCTCATCGCATCCTGGGGCTGTAGTCGGTCCCAAGGGTTGGGCTGTTCGCCCATTAAAGCGGTACGCGAGCTGGGTTCAGAACGTCGTGAGACAGTTCGGTCCCTATCCGTCGTGGGCGTAGGAAATTTGAGAGGAGCTGTCCTTAGTACGAGAGGACCGGGATGGACGCACCGCTGGTGTACCAGTTGTTCTGCCAAGGGCATAGCTGGGTAGCTATGTGCGGAAGGGATAAGTGCTGAAAGCATCTAAGCATGAAGCCCCCCTCAAGATGAGATTTCCCATAGCGTTAAGCTAGTAAGATCCCTGAAAGATGATCAGGTTGATAGGTTCGAGGTGGAAGCGTGGTGACACGTGGAGCTGACGAATACTAATAGATCGAGGACTTAACCA
>NZ_JBITWA010000050.1:0-1717 GCF_044543425.1 Bacillus sp. NPDC077411
GTGAACTACCCGCCACTTAACGTCCTTACGGACTGTTTGAAGTGGGGGCTTCTCGGTTAGTCGTTACTTTTGATAGCTAACGAATTAGTCTAAGACCACCGAGCTAACTCCCTTGTTCCAAAGGTTTTTGGTATTACTTATGCTAATGATAATAAGCGTATTGCTTCATTTTTAATGTTGATTGCCGAATTATAGTCACGACCTATTTTTAGTCCACAAGAACACTCATAAGTACGTTCAGATAATGACATGTCTTTTATGTTTCCACAATTACTACACATCTTTGTAGAAGGAAACCACTTATCTATTTTTACAAGTTGTTTTCCTTGTTCTTGTAGCTTATATGCTAAAAAGGTCGTGAACATTCCCCAACCGTTGTCAGCAACACTTTTACCAAAGTTGAGTGCTTGTGACATACTTTTCATATTCAAGTCTTCTATTGCTGCAGCATCAAAATTAGTAGCTAATTCTTTAGACTTGTGATGAAGGAAATTCTTACGTTGATTTGCAACCTTTTCATGTAATTTAGCTACACGAATCCGTTGTTTCTTCCAACGCTCAGATCCTTTGGCACGTCTTGCTAATACTTGTTGGGCTTTTGCTAATCGGTCTACTATTTGACGATAAAAGCGAGGATAATTGGCTTTCTCATCTTCGCTACTAACATACAATTCAGCCATTGCAAAGTCCAATCCAACAACGGTTTTTATTTCTTTTTGAATGATTTCTTTTTCATATTCAGTCAAGATAGACACGTAATATTTACCAGTTGGTGTCATAGAAATAGTGCATGACTTGATGATATGGTTTTGTGGTATCTCTCTATGTTGCTTGATACGAACCATTTTAAGTTTCGGTAATTTGATATGACCATGAAGAAGCATAATATTTCCGTTTACCATATTTGTTGTATACGATTTTCTACTTTTTTTACTTTTGAATGTAGGAAAATCATTTTGACCGCTAAAGAAATTGTTGTAGGCAGTTTGCAAGTTTAATTGAGCATTTGCCAAAGCTAATGAATCGACTTCCTTCAACCAGTCAAACTCTACTTTGTATTTCGCTGGGGTAGGGAACTTCTGCTTCTTTAGTTCTTCCTTGTTCCCTTTGTATTCTTCATACATTTCTTTTCGTTCTGCTAACATCTTGTTGTATACAAATCTCACACAACCAAAAGTTTTTCGAATAAGATGTGCCTGTTCTTCTGTTGGATACAAACGGAATTTGTATGCTTTATTATGCTTTTTCATATCATTTCACCTCACTTTTCACCTTGTTTTTCAATATACTGTTTCACTACTTCTATTGGCGAACCACCTGTGGTAATCAAACAAAAACTTCTAGTCCAAAACATCTCTTTCCAAAGGTTCTTTTTCACTTGTGAGAATTCCTTTTTTATTAATCGAGAACTCGCACTCTTATATGCATTAATGAACTTTGTCATTTCTGTATTAGGATGTGCCTTGAACAAGATATGTACATGGTCAACATTGTGATTCCATTCTACTAACGTTATATTGTAGTTTTCTGAAAGTCTTACAAACATATCTTTTGCATAGTCAGATATGGTATCATCAAATACTTTCCTTCTGTATTTCACGACTAATACAAGATGATAATACAATAAGAATACTGAATGGTTATTACTATCTAATTCCATTATTATACCAACCTTTATCAATTATAAGACTGATTATAAAAGAAGAAAAAATAAAAA
>NZ_JBITWA010000051.1:0-1709 GCF_044543425.1 Bacillus sp. NPDC077411
CTCTCTAGCGCCGATGGTAGTTGGGACTTTGTCCCTGTGAGAGTAGGACGTTGCCAGGCAATCTGAGACGAGTCAGTATGACTCGTCTTTTTTGTGTATGTACATAAAAATAGCTTTAATCATTGTAAATAATGAGCCTAAATATAGAAAGGGAGAGACTGAAGAGTTTTTTTAACAGTATAATTTACAAATACATAGAGCCATAACTTTTTTACTATAGTACACAGTAGGGGGATTTACATATGGTATGGAAGCATATAGGGGAAAGGAGGAGAAAATCATTAAAGGAATATGTATGCTATTAATTGCGATTATACTGTGGGGTGGAGCAATTGCTCCAACGAAGTGGGTGCTAGAATCAATACAGCCATTTACGTTATTATTTCTTCGCCTTTGTTTTGCTGGAGGAATATGTGTGCTGTTTTCTTTTAATCAGTTACGCAAAAGTATTGTAAATAGAGATATTCCGTGGAAAAGGGTTAGTTTATTATCTTTTACTGGTGTGGCGGGCTATTTTATGTTTACGTCATATGGTATTGCTTTAACAAGTGGCTTACACGTCAGTATTATTGATGCTGCATTACCATTAGTTACAATTGTTTTTTCCGCTCTTTTTTTAAAGGAAAGAATTCACATCAATTATTGGATTGGAATTGTATTAGGTTTTATTGGTGTAGTATGTATTACAATCCCATCTAATAACGATACTCAAAGTGCTTCTCTGTTAGGGGATATACTTATTTTGTGTAGTACCTTTTTATTTGCTTACTATACAATATTGTTAAAACGACCAAAACAAGAAAAGAATCTATCGAATGAAGTATTTACAACATTGACATTACTTATTGGGGCGGTTATTTTATTCCCTTTTGCTGCTATGGAAGCTTTTTATTATGGTCTGCCTAAACTAAATACGTGGAAGACAGGATTTAGTTTTATGTATCTTGTTGTTGGTGCAACGATTCTTGCTTATTGGTTTTGGAATAAGGCGTTAGAAGAAGTTTCTGCGTCAATAAGTGGACTGTATTTAAATGCACTTCCGCTAGTTAGTATTTTTGTCTCTATTGTTTTATTAAATGAATCTGTAACATGGAAAGTAATGATAGGTGGCATTTTAGTTCTTCTTGGCGTAGTATGGGCGGATCAAAATAAATTGCGAGCTGTAATAAAATCTGTAGATAGAGGAACTGATAGTAGTGTATGAACAAAGAAGGCAGGTTAATTATCTTATCTTCTTTGTTTGTATACTAAAACGAAACTAATAATAAATGTATATAAGAAATAAGTCTCAGCAATCATTGGATTAAGCTATTTACATGATTGAGGTCAGTGTTCTCTTTTAATAAAATGTTATAGAAGACAGTATATATGGAGAATTGTGATTGATCATATTTTCACTCAATGATGTAGTGAAGCAATCAAATTAAGTGATTGATTGAAAAATGGTATACATATTAATTTTTTTATTAAAAGTATTGACTATCCCTATATAGGGGTGTATTATTATACGAGTCGCCAGTGAAATAAAGTAACTGCGATAAACGAAATAAAAAACTTAGTTGACATCGAATGACTGAGATGTTAACATAAGGAAGTCGCAATTGAGCGGCGGATAAGTTCTTTGAAAACTGAACGAAACAAACAACGTGAAACGTCAATTTTTATTTATGATGCTAGACAAACTTTATTGGAGAGTTTGATCCTGGCTC
>NZ_JBITWA010000052.1:0-1708 GCF_044543425.1 Bacillus sp. NPDC077411
GATTAAAGTCTTTCAGAAGAATCTCTTGTTCTTCTTTAGACACAATACCGATATCTGAAATATCTATACTCTCATCCCTAACAATTTGATCCAAAATTCTTACAAGTGAATTTGCGAATTTGTTGATTGTAGATGCTTTAAATAACTTTGTACAATATTCCCATTGAAGAGTAAGCCCTTCTTCCCCTTCAAACACTGTTAATGAAAGGTCAAATTTACTTGTATTTGTATGAAATTCATACGGATCAATTTGAATAGTACTTAACTCTTTTTCACCACTATCTAATCCTTTGTTATGCAAACTAAACATGGTACTAAACAACGGATTTCGACTTAAATCACGAGGAAGCTGTAAATGATTCAATAACTCTTCTAATGGATAGTGTTGATTATCAAATGCATTTAAACAATTTTCTTTTACTTTAGCCAAAAATTGACTGAACGTTTGATTAGCCTTCGGCTGATTTCGCAAAGCTATTGTATTCACAAACATTCCCATAACGCCTTCTAAATCAACATGATTTCTTCCAGCTACCGGTGAACCAACTATAATATCTTCTTGGCCAGAGTATTTTGATAAAAGTATATTATATGCTGAAAGCATAACCGTATATAAAGTTGATTTATTTTTATTTGTAAGTCGTTTTAATTTATCTGTTAATTCCTTACCTACTTTGAAATCAATATGCTCTCCTTCAAAACTCTGTATTTGCGGTCTTGCATAATCTGTAGGTAAATTTAGTACTGGTAAGTCACCAGAAAACAACTCTAACCAAAACTCTTCCTGCTGCTTGATTTCATTCGTATCGAAATAACTCTTTTGCCACACTGCGTAGTCTTTATACTGGAATTTCAAGTCTGATAAAACTTGTCCATTATATAACTGTATAAATTCCTGAATTAGTATGTTTAAAGAAATACCATCCGCAATGATATGATGCATATCTACCAATAAAATAGATTCTCCATGTGGTAGACGAATGAATTTAGCTCTAAACAACGGTGCACATGTTAAATCAAATGGTCTTATAAACTTTTCTAGCATTTGTTTCACTACATAGGATTGCGGCTCTTTCATCTCATGTAACTCTTCATATTCCAATACAAATGTATGATAATCTTCGATTTTTTGAACAGGCTCTTCTTCTATCCATTCAAAAGAAGTCCGTAATGACTCATGACGTTTCAATAATGTTTGGAAAATACTTTCCACATGTTTCACGTCTATGTCTTCTTTAAAAAGTAACACAGACGGCATATTATATACTTCTTCATGAATCATTTTATCTAATATAAGCTGTCGTTTTTGAGTAGAGGTTACTGGATAATATTCACGCTCTTCGGCAATCGTAAGCTCAATTGACTTACTAGGTACTAATTCTGAAATAATCTGAGCCAATTTTTGAATCGTAGGATTCTCAAAAATTTCTCGTAAAGAAATATTCACTTGGAATATTTTATTAACCTTAGCCATAAGTAACGTTGCCTTTAACGAATGACCACCAAGATCAAAAAAGTCATCTTGTATACTTATCGAGTCTACTCCCAAAACCTCTTCCCAAATATGAACTAATTTATTTTCAGTGTTAGAGCTTGGACCAACATAATTCAGTTGTTGTAAATGATAACTTGGTTCAGGTAATGCTTTTCTATTTACTTTTCCATTTGATAGTAAAGGAAGTTCATCCAAAATAACAAAAAACATAGG
>NZ_JBITWA010000053.1:0-1342 GCF_044543425.1 Bacillus sp. NPDC077411
TAAATGATTACTGAAATTAGAAAAACAATATCAGGTACCGAGTATTGGGATAATGAAGCAAAGCGAAGTTTATTTGTACCTAATAATGTAGATCCTGACTTTTTAGTAACAGTGAATCCTGAGAGTATGCTCATTGGTGTGGACTTAGCAAGTGGTAAAGATATGACTGCGGTTAGTGAAGTACCAGTACTGAATAACAAGACAGTGAAACAGTTGCGTGAGTATGCTGCTGAATTAGGTATTGAGATTCCAGCTGATGTTACAAAGAAAGATGACATAATTGCCTTACTATCATGAAATACTGTGACTTTAACGGCTGCCATAACAAGATAAGCAAGGGACGTTATTGTGAAAAACATAAGCGTAATAAACCAAAGAAGAAGAAAGATAAGAAGAACATCTATCATCACGAGAATAAACCATTCTATCGTACGGATGCATGGAGGTTTGTTCGCTCTCAAGTATACGAACGAGAGAAAGGATACTGTCAACGATGTGGAAGGTTCGTCTTTGGTCGAAGTGCTCATGTACATCACATCATACCAATTAAACAAGATGAAACACTTAAATTAGAAATAAACAACTTAATGCTACTTTGTCCAAAATGTCACATCAAAGAAGAAAATGAAGATAAACCGAAAAAGGTTTTTCCAAGTTATTTTGGATAAGCCCCCCTATCAAATTTAAAATTTTTTGCTTTGGGGAGGATAGGTAGCGTAGGGGGCACATACATAGTTGCGCCACTTTTAAAAAATAAAGGGGGGTGTGAAGGTGGCTCGAATGTCAAAAAAGAAAAAGTTAGAAATGCTAGATGTAGCAAGGGATGAAGAGCGAAAAAGAATCATAAAATTATTGACTGATGAAGAACTCTTCACACCTTCTTTAGAACCATTAATTGAAAATTATTTAGATGCTTTTATCATTTATAAAACTATGTTCGATGAATGGAAAGCTGATGGGTTTGCACCCACAAAAATGCATAAGAACAAGGCTGGAGCAACAAATGAAATGAAACATCCACTTGCTCAACAAGTTGAAACTTGGAACGATAAAAAGAATAAAATGCTAGATGCTCTAGGAATGACGAATAAGGGAAAAAGTGTACAAAAAGTGCCAAAAACCACAGGGGAAATTACACCTATTGAACCTCAAGATGAATTAGCAGCACATCGAGCGAAATGGCGGGGAATCAAATGATTATTACACCAGGCGTTAACTTCGCTGATAAATATGCAAATAATGTCATGCGTAATAAAAAGAAATACCCAAAATCGATTATTCTTGCTGTAGAACGTTATAAGAAGTGGAAGAAGCGTAAAGATATTTGGTTTGATGTAGATCG
>NZ_JBITWA010000054.1:0-1093 GCF_044543425.1 Bacillus sp. NPDC077411
AGTCGAGAACTTGCGACTTTCATGATGTCTGAATAGAACTTAAATGGATGTGGATACTGACATTTCCCTAAAAGCTGTTCTAATGCTGTTGAACCGGTTTTTCCTTCTATGAATGTATCCTCAATTAAATTGTCTGTAAGATCATAAAATATGTGATAACAAAACACTTTTAGTTCACCCATAGATGGTTGTGGTCTCACAACACGGAAAAGTTGATCACCATCGGGTGTTGGTGTTTTCACAATGCACTGTCCATTTATTTCAAGACCATGAGGTGCGAATAATGGATAGCTAAAAGAAAATACAAATAAGCCGTTGAGTGTTTCCTCAACGACTGGATCATATATATTCGCATCTAATATTCCAATACCATTGTGAGTAAAATCCGTTTCGTTTGGTTTGTACAGTGTAATCATACATAACACCACCTTGGTTCTACTACAATTTTAGTTATGGTTCCTGTCCATGAAATGGTGTTTTCTCCTACTATAAAAATAGGAAACTTACCAACCATTTGATTATTCATTGATGTTGTTCCTAAATAAGTTTCCTTTAACTCTGAATCTACTATCATTCCATCTTTTATATTTTTCAACTGAAAGGATTCATCATGAATAGTGATTATTACGTTACCAGTTCCGTATACTGTCAACTTCGGCAATGATTCAAACGTGCCATAATTCAGAATCACTCCTGGTTGTGTTATTTCAAATGGCTGACATATAGCATATTCGAACGGATCAGCTGTAAATGTAACCTCAAATTCTCCATATTCCTCAATTTCATTTGCTATATCACCAATTTCAACACTTTTAATTTTTCGATATACACTATCATCTGTAAAAGCTACTGTTTTTGCTTGCATTAGCCAACCTTTTGCCTTTCTAAGCAATGGTTTTATATTTTCAAACTCAAGTACATTAAATTTCACTTTAAAAGAAACATCTTCGAATTCTTCTTTCTTTGTCAAAGACCCATGACGACCAGGAACTTCGATTTTTTTTATTTTCTGTTTTGCTGTTGGTATGATTGGACGTTCAGCCACAGCTAGTTGGTAGTCAAACCCATATTGATTATTGATAATAATGTCAAA
>NZ_JBITWA010000056.1:0-1039 GCF_044543425.1 Bacillus sp. NPDC077411
GGACACTGAAAACAGTGTAATAGTAATAAAATTGTAAATTCTAACTTGTTTTTCGTTACCAAATGAGGATCTCTTATGAAAAAAGACCCCCTCCGGACTCCGGAAATAAGGGCACTGAAAAAGTCCATTAAAAGAGAAAAAGAAAATAATTACCTACTATTATATAGGGGGTACGGCAACGATTCTGTTTTTTTTGAACCCCTGAAGAAAAATACGCTTTATAATCACAATTTAGTATAATAATAATTTGTGGTAAATAATATGTCGAAATTAAGGAGAGATTATGGAAGCAAAGTTACGGAAATTCATCATTGCAGGAACCATTTTATATACAATTTTAATTTTATATTTTATGTTCTTTGCTTTTAATAGATTAGATGATGTAACCAGCGATTATGGATACACATTTTTGCTTGTTCTGAACAGTGTTCCGCTTCAATTTCCAGAACCAACTTTTTCATGGTTATTTGACTTTGGAAACATTGCTGCTTTTATCCCTTTTGGAATAGTAATTCCTCTGTTGTATCGTTCTGGTTTTGGGAAGTTCATATCCTTGTTTGTCTTAACGATTCTCGTTCTGGAATCGTTGCAGGCTTTAACTCATCTTGGCGGCTTTGATGTAGCTGATGTTTTATCTAATACATTAGGTGCAGCGATAGGATTTATTGCCTATAGAGTGGGGTTTTCTTCAAAAATTTCTTATAAAAAGCTTATTACTTCGGCTCTATTTATTGTTGTTCTTCTAGTTGGAGTAATCGTGATCTCAGAAACCATCAATTATGTTGTGGCGAAAAGAGAAGGCCCGATTCAAGCATTACACAATGTGAAAGAAATGAATGGAACCATGCCCATAACTGAAAATCTTCCAAGTTTCACCGTAGCAGGTAAGAAAATAGAACCCAAAATGAACGTGTATAACAGTGAAGGTGATAAAAGCAAATCATATACTTACATCTTGGAGAACAAGAAAGAGGTGATGTTCTACTCTTATTTTAGCATTCCAGACAAGGGTGAAATCACTATACTGCTAGATGGAAAA
>NZ_JBITWA010000057.1:0-1033 GCF_044543425.1 Bacillus sp. NPDC077411
CCATCTTTTAATTGTTGAAAAGCCTTATCCAACATTTTTGAGACTAATGGGTAAACAGGACGTTTCTCTACGTTATACGCAATAATTTCACCATTATATAAATCAAGTATCGGAGATAAATACAACTTCTCACCATGTATGTGGAATTCTGTCACATCTGTAACCCACTTCTCATTTGGTTTCGTTGCTCCAAAATCACGTTTTAGAATGTTTGGTGCGATGTTGCCAACTTTCCCACGATATGAGCGATACTTCTTCATACGGACAAGAGATTTTAAATTCATTTCGTTCATTAAGCGACGAACTGTTTTGTGATTTAATATGATACCTTGATTGCGTAATGTCCACGTAATACGCCGATAGCCATATCGACCTTGGTGCTTATGAAAAATCTGTTGGATCATTTCTTTCACTTCGTGATATTTATCTGGGAGGTCCATTCGTTTCACCCAGTAATAATAGGTACTGCGCGGAATATCAGCGACTTTTACTAAGTCAATGACTTTAAATTCGTGCCTCAACTCATAAATTATTTGCGCTTTGTCTTGTTCTGTGACTTTTCCTTTTCTTGAATTAAGGCATGTAACTTTTTTAAATACGCATTCTCCATACGTAATCTCTCAATTTCAGCTTTTAATGCTTCTTCTGATCCTTCTACTTGTTGGTTGTTCTCTGGCTTCTTTTTCATAAGTGGACGCCCCTTCTCCTTTGGTTGAAGAGCGTCAATCCCTTGTGTCTCAAGTAAATGTTTCCATTTCCACACAGTGCTAGAAGTAGGAATATTAAATACTGCGGTAGCTTCTGCGATGGACGCTCCCATCTCGTTTATAAATTTAAGTACGTCCATTTTAAACTCAACAGAGTAATTTGTATATGTCTTTTGAAGACCTGCCAATCCATGTCTTTTAAACTTAGCTACCCATTTTTTTAACATCGTCATATCTACACAATGCTTTTGAGCTATATCTTTAAAGGATTCTACGCCATTAAGATAAGCAGTAACAGCCGATAACTTGGTTTCTAAAGAGTATTT